>JBOGRL010000283.1:0-5276 GCA_050749505.1 Nitrososphaerales archaeon | reverse complement strand
GTCCAGTTGAGTCAGCATGAGTTCTACCTTTTCCGAGGTGACTCGATCAAACTTCTCAAGGTAGAGCATCTGCTGCTGAAAGTCCACTCCTGCGGGCTTTATCCGCCCGAATTCAATAGGCGTTGGCGAGAAGTTTGGCGGTGTTATGAACCCAACCCTGCCGCGCCATCCCATTTTCATTCTATGTCTCCTCCTACCATTTTTTCGACTCGTGCGGCGTTCATAAGATTACTTGTGCGTCTTTGCTGCAATCAGCCTGTGAATATGCTGGGGGCTCTGATGCGAGTCGCATATCGTGATGCCCAGTGGAGAAAGCGAGTCTTCGACGGCGTTTGAGATTGCCCCGAGCGGAGTCCCGGCTCCCTCGCCGACTCCCTTTATGCCATTCGGGGCAAAGAGCGAAGGCGTTTCAATGTGCGAAGTCATCAGCTGTGGGATCTCCATGGCCGTAGGGACGAGATAGTCGATGAAAGTGCTGCTCTGTAGCTCACCACTCTCGTCATATTCAAAATTCTCGAACATCGCAGCGCCGATGCCGTGGGCCGCAGCTCCGTGCAACTGCCCCTCGACAATCAATGGATTGATCTGATTGCCGCAGTCATCCACGATCGCGTAGCGCAGTATCTTGGTCTTTCCAGTTTCTTTGTCCAGCTCGATTGCAGCAATGTGCGTCTGGTAAGAATAGGTGAGCGCCTGATTCAGCCTCCACTTTTCATCTGGTAGGTTAAAATTAGGCGGCCTCCAATAGCACGTTGCGACCAGTCCCGGTTCCATCCCGTCCGGAAGGATCAGATTGTTGGTCCAGGCAATGCCTGCAACCTGCTGCAGCCTCATCTTTTTTCCGGTCTCCCGGTCAACAACGTTTCCGTCTTTGAACTCGAACTTTTCGGAACCTGATGTCTTCATCAGATGAGCTGCAATTTTGGAGATCTTTTCCTTCAGTTTTTTTGAAGCGCCCAAAAGAGCGCCGGTTCCCATGACCGCTGATCTGCTGCCGAAAGTGCCGGATTGGTGAGAGTAGGGGTTTATCGCGGAATCAAACCCGGTCATGATCATGACTTGATCTGGAGATACGCCCAGTTCGTCTGCCACGATTTGGGATGCGAATGTTTCATGTCCCTGGCCCTGTGGCACCGAGCCCAGCCCAACCAAAATTTGCCCCTGCCCGTCGATGCTGATCCTTGCAGCCTCGCAATTGCCCGAAGATTGGTTCTCCGGCGAAAGCAGCCTTGATTGCGCAAAGTTGTTTGTCCCGGCATCTACCGCCGTGGAGATTCCGATTCCTATGAACTTGTCGTCCCCGCGCTTCCTGGACTGTGCTTGCTCCTCGCGCAACCCTTCGTAATCGATGAGTTTCATCGCGTCGCGCAGCGAAGCAGAATAGTCTCCACCATCGTAGATACCCCCGTTCGGAGTTGTGTAGGGCATCTCATCCTCCCTCACGTAGTTCCTCAGCCTCACATCTGTCGGATCAAGCCCCAGCTCTCTTGCAACTATGTCCATGGTTCTTTCAATCATCCAGAGGTGCTGCATTCTTGAATACCCTCTGTTCGGGCCTACCGGACACTTGTTTGTCATGATGGTGCTGTAATCAACTCTCAGGTTTCGAAAGTGATAGACTCCCGTGGATACTTGCGCCCAGATCGCGGCGCCTGCTGGCTCGTCTCGTGTGTAGGCTCCAATGTCGTCAAACGCTCTAACCTTGAAGCCCAGAATAGTGCCGTCCTTCTTCACCGGAACCTCGACATCGAAACTTCTTTCGTTTCCATGACTAGCGGCCTGCAGGTGCTCCTTCCTGTCCTCGATCCACTTCACGGGGCGTTTTGCCTTCATGGAAAGCAAGGAAGCCAGGGCAATGTATGGATAGTTGATGATCTTGTTTCCGAAACCGCCGCCGATATCTCCGGTTATCATCCTGATTCTGTTGGAAGGTAACCTAAGGGCAAACGACAACCATCTTATCCAAAACATGGGCATCTGGTTGTTGCAGTAGATGTTCAAGATACCAGTCCCTCTGTCGTAGTTTGCGACTACGCCGTTGTTTTCTATTGGAGTCGAACTGAACCTGTGAAAGTGAAGCGTTGCCTTGACTACTTTGTCTGCCTCCCTCTCCGCGCTGTCAATGTCGCCATAGTCCCAGACACCCCTGAAAACCAGGTTGGAACCTACCTCATCATGAATTACCGGCGTTTCTGGTTCGAGCGCCTTTCTCGCATCAAGGACGTGCTCGACCTTTTCGTATTCAACCTCGATTAACTCTAGTGCATCCTCTGCTATGCTCCTGGATTCAGCTACAACCGCTGCAACTGGCTCGCCCACAAACCTGACTTTGCTTACAGCCAGGCAATAGTCCTTCAACTTGTTGGCTGGCGAGGGTGAGATTTGAAGGAAAGCGTCAGTTAATCTCGCGACCTCAGACCCTGTGAGCGCGCAAATGACACCACCTAGCTTTTCTGCCCTGTCCACGCCTATCCTTTTGATCTTTGCATGCGCGTAGGGACTGCGAAGAATCGATGCAAAAGCTAGCTTAGGAAGCTTGACGTCGTCGATGAACCTTCCCGTTCCAGTGAGCAGCCTCGGGTCTTCCTTTCTCTTGAGAGGCAGACCCACCCAGCTCTTTTTCTTCGTCTTTTCGCTCAGCTGCTCAGTGATGGTTGCCATATGTCTTTCTTCTCACTCCCGACAGAATGTGTCGAGTTGATGGAGATTTTTCGTAATTATCTCGGCAATATAACTTTTGAAACTCAAGATCCGGAAAAGCTGCGGGAGGGAATCACTCCCCCCCTTGGAGATCTGAGAAATGAAACTATGGAGATCTCGTTATCTTGCACTCGATGACGAGCTCTTGAAAGCGATGGCCTTCCTGATTCCGCAGCCCGTCCGTGATTGAACCACTTTTGCTTTTCGAACACATATTCGAGATCTCCTTTCCCTACATTAAGAAAGAGTCAGGTGATTATAGGGTCGCGCGTGATGAAATGTTGTCTCAAATCTTCATCCTGACAGCATTAGAGCTCCCAATTCAGCAATCATGATTCAAGCCGAGTTTCGCAATTCTAAATATTCTGAAATTGAACTTTGACATATCGGGATTCCCATCCACTTGCCATCCGAAACCGCATGATCCTCTGGTAGTGTACGCTAGTGGTATGGGACAAATTCCTTCCCGAGTATCTCTCTTCCGATCACAATTTTTTGCACGTCTATAGTTCCATCGGCGATCCAATGCGCCCGAATGAATCGGAGTTTTAATTCATCCATGCTTTCGTCAGTATACCCGAACGCCCCCTTATTTTGAATGCAATCGTTGAGAATGTTGAAACAGACACTGGGAACCCACCACTTTACCATAGAGGATTCCTTTGAGTGGGGAAGACCTTTTCCTGCAAGCCAAAGTGTTCTGTAGGTTAGCCATCGTGCCGCTTCGAGCTGCGTCGCGTCTTCAGATATACGAAACTGGACAGCTTCCCACTTGCCAATCGGTTGACCGAAGGCTTCTCTCTTCTTAACATACGATATGGTTTCATCCAGCGCGCCCTGAGCCATACCAATACACGTCGCTCCGATGAGAGCGCGCATCCAGTCAAACATGCCCATCATTTGGTAAAAGCCAGCGCCCTCTGCTCCAACCAGATTAGTCGAGGGAACTCTTACGTCATTGTAGACAATGCCACCAAGCTCCCAGAAGGGGTCGCACATCGTTTTGAATTGGTAGCGACTGATCCCTTCTTTCGTATCTTCTACGAGTATCGCGCTGATTCCTCGCGTTCCCTTGCCCTCAGAAGTCCTGCAGAACACCAGGTGAGCGTCAGACCACCTGGTGCCGCTCACCATCTGCTTTTCTCCATTTACAACATATTCGTCATCTTTCAATACGGCCGAAGTTTTCAGCTTTGAAATGTCCGAGCCGCAAGAAGGCTCCGTTGCAGCTATTGATACGACATAGTCTCCGGACATTATTTTGGGCAATAACTCTTCCTTCTGTTCTCGGCTTCCAACTTTGGCGATGGTCATGGCTGGTCCGTGAATCCCGAATAGACTGCTTGTTGCCTCCAGCCTCGGCAATCCCGCATATCGGCAGAGAGTTTCTGCAATGAGACCGATCGTGATGGGATCGCAAGGTATTCCGCCGTACTCTTGCGGGAATCCCAACTTGGAGAGACCCAGCAATGCTGCTTTTTTTAGTATCTCTCTAGCTTTGATGTGACCCTCGTATGAATCGCCTTTCTGCTCAATGAACCTTATCCAGGGTTTTACTTCCTCGATAGCAAATTTCTTTGTTAATTCGATGAACTGCGATTGTTCGTCGCTGATAGAGAAATCCATAATATTATCAGATTTGCTTCGACATCGTAGTTCGAGTAATAAGCCTATATTCTCAAAAAATGTCGAGGCTTCGGTTATGAGCATCGAACCTGGTGAAATGAGACCATCCATTAGTGATCTTCTCAATCCGACTAAAGTTGCCGTGATCGGAGCTTCTGACACCTCTCACATAGGATCGATGTTGTGCAGGAATATCTTGAGCAGAGGAGGCATACTTTTTCCCGTTAATCCAAAATACGACAGGTTGTACGATACGCATTGCTATCCAAGCGTTCTTGACATCACCGAGGATGTCGATGCCGTGGCGATTGCTGTGCCTCCTGAGCTGTGCATTGAAATTGTCTTACAGTGCTCACGAAAGGGAATCCGGAATATTGTCATTCCCGGAGATGGCTTTGCAGACGCTGGCACTCAAGGTGCACTACTTCAGAAAAAACTAGAGGAAGTGGCACGAAAACACGAAGTGGCGATATGCGGACCGAATTGTCTGGGTTTTGCTAACTCTCGCGGAGTTTCGATTTGGGCTGCAAGGATGTCCAAAGTGAGCGAAGGAAATCTCAGCGTGGTCTCTCAGAGCGGCGGATTGCTTTCAACGCTGATGAGATACGAAGCAGACCATCCAATTGGATTTGCGTATTGTGTTTCCAGTGGGAACGAGGTAGATCTAACCTGCTCTGACTATATGCGTTATTTTGTAGACGATGATAACACAAGGGCGATAATCTGCATTCTTGAAACAATCAGGAATATCGATGATTTCTTATCGGTTGCTGAAGAGGCGCGCTCGAAGAGGAAACCGATAATCGCGCTGAAATTGGGGAAATCTGAGAGGGGCAGGCAGGCTGCTCTCACTCACACTGGAGCAATGTCTGGACCGGGGGAGTTTTACGACGCCCTGTTCAAGCAACATGGAATAGTGCTTGTGGAAAACCTGACAGAACTCGCCGACT
>JBOGRL010000282.1:0-4648 GCA_050749505.1 Nitrososphaerales archaeon | reverse complement strand
ATACTGGCGTGGAGTTTGCTGGTCTAGTTTATTCGTATTATCAAGAATACGGAGTTGCCCCTTGATTCTCTTTTTGCACTATTAATCGGCATAATTCCTAGATAGACGCGACCACATGCAATTACATCATAAACGAAAAAATGGACTCGATACCTTGTCCGCTGTTCCAGACGAAGGCCGAAATTTAGTTCTTAGGAAAGGCAATGGCAATTATCTTTGCGTTCTCACCGAGAGGGGAATCTCCATTTTGAACTTCTTCAACTTGAAGTCCAGATCGTTGGTTTTTGGAATCCTTGGTGCTAATGTGGTTTTCCTACTGGTACTACTTTCAATACCAAGCCTGACTATTATAGAAGCATTCTAGATCGTCGTCCTAAGCTGTCTGATAGCAGAGTGCCTCATTTTTGGATTACTTTACTCACTAAGGAAGAGTAAATCCAAGGTTACAACAATTGAGGAGTACATGAAGCTGGACAAAAAACTAAAGATCTTTGAATTGTCTAGTCTTGTCAGTGCGTCGATAAGTATCGCAAATAAGAGGTTAGTTCTTAGAATAAAACCAAAACAGATCTAGATCCCATTTTCTGATTGCAAAACTGGAGCAGTCAGACTTGCATGATTCGATCTTTTCTCTTTGATAAAATAGGCGATCGCTTATCTATTGCACGACTTGAGAACAGCGGATCAAGGCATGTTGGAGAGTTTGGCCAAAAGGTAAAGCCCACCAGCTTTCTTGAACTGAGCATCAGAAAATCAGAGGACTAAGGTCAGGCTACCTTCCCATGTCGAAGGAATTGGTAGCGTTTTCGATGTCAAATCATTCTTAAATTCGAAGAGAAGTTCAAAATACGGTGCGTAACGAGTCAGAGAATCTAAGCAAAAGGAAAACTCCTTACAACCTAAGGCGGCAGGACGACAAGGTCAATGTGACGCTTTAATCCGATTGAAGCACTATAATAGATGTCTTTTCACCTGAAACCCAAATCCCGCCCGAGGCTCCTTTTGATTTACTTGCTTCTGACTTTTCATTTTGAAAAGGGCATCAGTTTCAATGAGACAATAACTTGACACTGCCAGAATATGCCTAAATTCTCGAATAATTTCTTGTCGGGAAACAATTCGTTGAACTCTGACTTACATTTGAGAAAAGTTGCGATGATGCATGACTTTTCAACTTCATTTTTCACTGAGAGCAAATCGGAGAGCTTTTCTATCGCAACTGCCAGAAGTCTTGAAACGATGTTTTCTCTTGCAGGAATTCCTGTTTGGATGACCTCTCATATTAAACGGTTTTTGGAGCGCATCGGAGCATACAACGAGATCCGATATAACGCTCGTTACGGACTGTCGCTCGGTACGGATGATACCAGTGACAGCATCTTGATATACCGTTTTTCGATATAAGATCTCTATAACAAAGGTAGAGCGAGTCAAACAATGGCACAAGAATATATGAACGTGCAACCACAAGCAGCAATTCAATCTCAAGTTAGCAGAAGATCTCGGATGGAAACATTTGGCGACATGTTGAGAGCAATCGGAGCCGGTGCAGAAAAACCCACTCACATTATGTACAAAGCAAATCTTTCTTGGAGTGTGATGCAAGCGTACATCAAATCGCTGGAAGCTCAGGGTCTAGTTACCACAACCATCTCGGAGCAAGGTAAACGACTCTACCATCTTTCTGACAAAGGTTTCCAGCTCTTGAGTCAGTTTCTTTCAATAAGGCAAGATCTCAATCTAGAGAGCGACGCATAAACACTCTATCATTATTTGTTTTCTCTCCTACGGTCTGAACACCGACACAAAACCAGCTTCTGCATCTCCGCTTAGCGCCAGAATCTCTATTCGCTTTCTGGCCGATTTTAACCAATTTCCCTTCAATCATGCACAAAAAGGAACCTGGCATCGCGCCCCTCTGGGCTGGGATTTCCGACAATGTGTGAGTTTTTGGAATTTCCTCATGCGGTCGAAGCAAGACAATAGACGTTAAACCAAGGTCTAAGTGCGCGCAGAGGCAAGAATCTTCACAGCTTTTGTTTCGATAGTGGTTGCGTCATTCGCAAATTTGATGTCGTAATAGAAAGAACTGTCTGGTGGAAACTCCTCTGATGCGTATTGTTGACTTGGATTCTTGGAACGAAATCGCTCAATTTGCTACTTCTTGTTGTTGTAAACTAACAGATTGCAATCTATGACCTTCCGAAACAACCCACGTCGTTAGAGTTCAAGCCTCTAGATACCATTATTCGTTGCCTAACTTGCCAGAATTGAACGGTTTTGACAATCTAGTAGAATTATATCGTATTTCACTTTGCGAGTGAGTAAAGTACCGCAAAAAAAGAGGCAATCGAAGCACCTGATCTTGGTCTCAGCGATCAAATTCGAGTCGGGCCGCTAACATTTTGGTTTAGCTGATTTCAATATGCAGTTCCCAGTCAGTTCAGAATTTACTTCTGTAAAGTCGCGCCTCTGAAACTTGCAAATGGTAGAGAGAGAGCTTCCATGCTCTGGGTTCTACGACTACGATGGTTAGGGCAGCTACTTTTCAATCCCCTTGGAAGTGAAACTACGACGATTGGATGGCTCTTGCCCGCTTGTTGACAGCAGAGCATGCATCAAGATCCTCCAAAAGCAAGCTCCATTGACATATGCGAACTCTATCCACATGCCGAGTCCTTGAGCACCCCTTCCAGCAGAAATTCTCCTTTGTTAGAGAATATTTGCCTTGAATTTCACTGGCCTAAACATAAGTCCTCGCTAAAACTATGCAAACATTAAAAGCAATCCATTTGGAAGTTGGAGTCTGCACGACTTCTAATTTAGATAGGGATGATTCTTCGAAAGATGATGGACTCGACGTTTGAAAATGTTACCGAGCAGACTCCGAGATCAAAAAACAGTTTGCTTCTTTCACCAACTTCTGGACCTGTCCCTTCTTCTCCCTCTCCATTTTACTTGCAGCGAGTAGAGCAGTTGCTCGCTCGGAACGAAGTCCGAATGCTTTTTAGGGCTCTTGAGGAGCGCAAAATCGACAGGATCAGACCTCATCTTACGGAAACCGGAGCCCTAGTCTACTTGGAAGTGGCCAAAGTCACGGAAATTGGCGCTCCTCAAATCTCGGAAATCCTTGAAGATTTAGCTCGAGAAGATATACTAATCAAGGAACCTGCAAGTCCGCTATTCAAATGTCCGGGTTGCAATTCAACAATTGCTGCGCAGTCTTTCGTTTGCCCTAATTGTCATGGAACTGAGCTTATCAGTGGGGCAGCATTACAGCATCTTTCATGCCTAAATTTTGATTTCGAGTCCAATTTTGAACACCGCGATGGTTTCACTTTCTGTCCAAAGTGCGATCGAAAACTATTGAACCTAGGATCTGATTATTTAAGGCCAGGTACATTCTTCAAATGCACTGTCTGTTGTGAATTCACAGCGCGCGCGTTGCGACTCTGTACATGCAGTAGCTGCCACAAGGTCTTTGAAACAACAAAAGAAGCGGCGATTCAAGCATTTGAGTACAAGATAAACGACAAAAAGAAGGAAGTTATTGCAAGATATCTGATGGATGCTGATTTTCACCCTCTGTTTGACGCTCTAAAACTCACCGGATTTGAGGCAAGGAAAAGCAATATCTTGGAGGGCAAGTCAGGCGTCTATCACTCATTCACAATTGTGGCAAATTATCAAGGGATTGAAGATGAACGAAACCTAGTAGTAATAGATGCTATTGCTACTCCAGTTTGGATAGACGCTGCTCCTGTTCTTTCATTGTTTGCGAAAGCGCTAGATTGCAAAGTGAAAAATAGGATATTGGTAGCTGTTCCGGAACTAGACGACGACGCTAGGGCTCTTGCTCGAAATTATAACATATCCTACATTGAAGCAAAGCACCGCCCGATCGAGGAAACGGCAGAGAAATTGCAGATAATGCTAAAGGGCCAGGTAGTTCATCAAGCGGGTCTTACAAAAGACGGCGACCTCGCTGGAAAATCATACCAACTGGGCAAGATCGCAAAGCGTCAGGCAGTCAGAAAGAGAAGCTCGCTTGACATCATGACGGACATCCTGAGGGTTGTGAGTGCACCATCGAGCAAGACCGAAATCATGAGTTGCGCCAATCTGAGTTATGACCAGTGCCAAAAATACTTGCCCGCTCTGGAAAAGCTTGGTTTGATGAGGGAATACTTTGAGGATGGCGTTCACTCCCGGTTTGCAATCACTGAAAAGGGCCTCGAATACCTGTCGAACATGTCCGCGGAATTCGGGAGGATTGCGGAGGGAGACAAATCTGTTTGGAGCACAAGGCGACGAGCCGAAAGCCATGACAATCGCATCACGCAGAAGACGTAGTAGCATCCATAGAGACCCTTACTCTTCATTTCAAGAAAAAGAGTCTGTGGATAAATATCGACTTTCACCGACGGTTAGGAGCAATAATATAATTTGAAGCAAGTCGTAGCTGTTGCTGGAAAGGTGCAGGTTTCAGAGGTTCCGAGACCCACTTGCGACGATAACGGAGTCCTCGTCAAAACAGCTTATTCCATAATCAGCACCGGAACCGAGACCTGGACGATTGATTCAACCGAACCCCTTTCTCCAACCGATCTGGTGCGGGATTCATCGAAACTTGGAAAAGCTGTTGATC
>JBOGRL010000281.1:0-8830 GCA_050749505.1 Nitrososphaerales archaeon | reverse complement strand
GGGAGTGACGGCGCGGGCATCACTCAAGATTTTGTTGCGGATACTTGTGCGCCAGCCGCTGTTTGCTACCTGGGGCAGAGCTCGTTTCCCGTCATGCAATTAGGGCTGGGAACGGTTGACCTTCAGGATTCCAGTCTGCCGTACGCGCCAACGGATCTTTTCGGCTCTCCAGGCTACGGAGGTATTACGGAGACCTCAGTGGGTTTCATAGCGCCTCAAACCGAGACGCTGACAAAGTTCGAAGTAAATGTCATAGGAGCAGACATCGGAAGCAATATGCTCAACATTACTGTGAGGTCTAACAACAATACGATAGGACCACATCCGGCGAGCACAAAATATACACCGGTTCTAGGTAGATTTAGTGAAACTCTTTCGGCGATAAACTCGACATTCGTTCCATGTGGAACGACAACCGGGTATTGCACATGGGTCAACGCAACTTTTTCACCCGGCGTATCACTTACTGTCGGCCAGTATTACTGGATTGTAATGAATACAACTGGCAATAGTGGTCCAGGCTCAAAATGCACAGTTTGTTTATTACGCTTGAATAACGGATATCAATTCCCGGTCTATGACTCCTCCAACGATTTTGTTACAAATTGGGCCGTCCCAGCAGATGGACCTAGCGACTTGTCGTTTCAGGTAGTTACCAGCGGTGCTGATATTAATAATACCGTTGTAGGGAGCAATCAATACGAGTTTGGCCAGTATGCATCACTAGGCAGCTTTGCTCAGTCATTCGAGGTTTCCCACAATTCGCAGCTAAAAGAGATCCTGAGCCCCTTTGGTTCGGGAAGTTCGTACGAGCAAGTGACAATGTCCGTTGAAACAGACAGCGGCTCTGATTCGCCTTCAGGAAGAATTTTGGCTACCGCAGTCGATAGCGAGATACTAAATCATCCACTCAACCTTACTGCTGGTACAAAATACTGGATTGTATGGAGCGAGACCTGCCTAATGGTTGGATACTGTAGCAATCCGACTAAGATAGGTTACACGCAATTCAGGAGCGATGCATCAAGCTCAATCAAGTACGGCGGAGGCGTCAATCTACACATCGAAATTTACAACCTCACTTCGGGTTCTTGGCTCAAATATCCGTACGACGATACTACTTTCATTCTGATGGATAGTAATTCTACAATTAATGTATACAGTACAACGCAGCTGTACGATGATATTAGTGCCAACGTTCCCTCACAATGGAACAGCTTTCTTGACTACTACCAGAGCACCTTGATGTACAATCTAACTCAGGTAATGGCTGGAATGGGCAAATCCATGATATATTACACTGGCCTAGCTCCGACCTTTGGTGACATGACAAATATCAATTATGGTGCAATTCTTCAGACTAATTCTGGCGCGGGGGGCGGATTTGGATACGACTGTGTTACGAATCCAAGCTGCGGGGGTAATCCTTCATTTTACGCGTCTGAAATAAGTGATTACCTTGGAGGCATACTCGGTAATGCGCCACAGAGCAATTTTCTTATGTGGGCAAGTATAGGCGACATTAGTGACAATCAAGGAGGCGTAACTCCTAGTAACCTTTTGAACGAGTACCTTACTGTTCTTCCCTCTTCTGCGAGACCCAATTTATTGTTTAACGACTGGTGTTATGGTTTGAGTTGTCTGGGTATCAATAACATGACTCAGAATCAGTACACGCGTGCATTCGGGACGATCGTAAACAGGATGGTCTACGAGGGAGATTTCTATGGGGTTCAAAAGGATGCGGTTAAACTGCTTTGGGTTGAATCACCAGGTAATGACGGTAGCTTTCCTGCCTATCTCGAGTCAGCGATTAACGTAACTGTTACAACCGACACTAACCTAACTAATGTCAACCTAAATCAATTCAATGTTATTGGCGGGACAGCGTTGAACAGCCTGACCACAATTGCCCAAGCGAGAGTGCAGGCTTTTGTCAAAGATGGAGGCGGGTATGTGAACAGCAACTTTGGCGGTCCTAGCCAAGAGAATAACATTCTTGGATTAGCTAGTAGCACAGTCTCGAGCGGCGGAGCTTCTTCTCTTACAATATTGACACCGAACAAGATCACTTCACCATATTCTGCGATCTCTTATACGCCGTACTTTGTAAGCAATCAAGTATCTGAACTTGGAAATGAATCAGCTCAAGTCTTTGTAAAAGACTCGAATAATAATCCGGTTATAACTGCGAATAATTACTACGGTGGGATAGGAGTCTTGATCGAACAACCAGATTATTCCAGATTGGGATACTTAAGTCAAGATAGTAGTTTCATCAACCTCTACATCAACGCAATCTACTATGCAGCGCACAAAGGCAACATGCTCCCAATAACGTGGCAATCAAGCTACGTAGATGTTCCTCCTTCCATCTCATTTTACGAGAGCACTGATGGCTCGCCTGGGAATCCAGTTTTGTTTTGGGCTTCGAACAATGCGGGTACTGTTCAAAGTCTGGATGTTCACCTAAACGCGACGTTTTACGACATTAGCACACAGGGCTGGTTGGCAATCAACATGCAAAACATGGCTGTGGTTGCCAAGGGCACGGGAACGGACATTCACATCTCCATGTCGGTACCTGCCGAGACCTGGGCACCGATTTACATCATAAACGACACCTCAGACCTCCAGCCATTGTACTCTACCGCGTCAATACTATCAAGCTCATCCAGTTCGGGCTCTGAATCCTATAATTTGGCTGGATCGGAGAATAGTTCAAGCTGGGCTGTTCTTACCTCCACATCCTACCCCATATCGATTTCTTCGAGTCTAACAGGCTCGATTCCGTCATACTCAAGCCTTTCCTCTCTCAATCAAACCCAGATCGGTTACTATTGCACATCGGTCTCTGCGAGCGCTTGTACTTCGTGGGCAGCACGTAGCCAAGAAGGCTACTATTACGATCCGACTAACAATCTGCTTTACGTTCATTACAGAGGGGGTAGTTCGATAACGCTGAGCGTTTCTTCAAGTGGTTCTGCGACAAGCTCAACTACGACGACTACAAGCAGTTCAAGTTCCACGACCTCCACATCTTCCGCGAATGCCGTTTTCTCAAATCCGCGAGCCAGTTCGACAGTGGTAAATCAAAACACGCAGTTCAGTCTGAAATGGTCAGACTCTTCGGGAATCGCCGGATACATTTTCAGCTACGATTCCGGATCTGGGTCTTTCGTGAATGACTCCTATGTCTCGCTGGCGAACCCTACTTCGGCTTGGACCAACACAACCAAGACGATTCCCGGAACCGCGGGAGAGAGAATTCAATGGGCGTACTATCTGAAGGACGCTAACGGCATCTGGACAAAGTCCTATACGTATTCATTCGTAGCGGGGGTTTTGCCCTCAGCAGTTTCTCTGGCAAACTTCAGGCTAATGACCGACGACGCGTATGATCTCCTCGCATACGACGGCACAAATCTTGCCAACCTCGGCAACTTCCCGCAGTTTGTCGGCACGTACGGATCATTTGTTGGATTCCATCAAGTCAGCTGGAATCCGCAGGGGACTCTCGCGCTTGCAATCGGATACAACAACTCTGCCATCTTGTACACGAAATCAACAGGATCGATCAAGGTATTTTCGACAGGAGTCTCTTCTGCTACCAATCTTGATGGAGTAGCTTGGACGCCAAACGGAACTTCAGCAGTCTTAACAGGTTCCAGCCCAGACGTTATTCTAGCATACTCGACGACATCAGGAAAGTTCACTCAAGAATCGAACCCGACGGGCGTGACAGGGCTCGGGGCTGTCGATTGGAAACCTGCCTCAAACTATGCACTGATAACCGGCTCTGACGGTCTAATCAAATATTCCGACGGCGGAAGCTTGAGATTGATTCCTTCCGCGTCGGGAATCTCTTTCAAGGGGATCAGTTTCAACCCCAACGGAACGATGGCGCTTCTGGGGGCAGGCGGCGGAAGCATCTACGAGTATTCGAGCGCGAGTTCGAGTGTCTCACTACTGACAACACTTTCAGGCATCACTCAGCTGCAGCAAGTCAAGTTCAGCCGGGATGGCGCCTATGCGCTACTTACCGCCCAGTCGGGTTCTACGAGCGACCTGTACAAGTTCGACGGAAAGAATGTTTATCCGATTACAAGCGCGAGTAGCAACACTGGTAACGAAATATCGTTTTCTCCTGATGATTCTTATGCCATGATAACCACGACTGGTGGAGGTCTTTTGATCGAGAATTACAATTCAAATTATGCATCACTAGCTACGATCAGCCCCAACACGAGATTGAGAGGAATTGATTTTCTGCCTCCGACGATCGTGATTACTACTACGACGACTACCACAACGTCGTCGTCATCAACATCTTCTTCATCCTCGCTTGGCTTCATCTCGATCCAGGCAAGTGGCACTCCATACGATATTGGAACGCCAATCACCCTCTCAGGAAACACCCTTCAAAGCCCAGCTGGATCGGCCGTCCCATCACAGGCGGTTTACATCTGGATCAATGGTGTGAGCCGAGGTTCGGTTACCAGTAGCTCGAGCGGATCTTGGGCGTTCTCGTTCACCCCGACGTCAACAGGGACATATTACACATCTGCTTCCCAAAGCCCAGATGGCAGCGGTGTTACTTCGCAGCAGCTTGCCTTGACTGTTCCTTCAGTATCAACGTCAACCTCTTCAACGACCACGACAACAATAACCACCTCGCAGGCAAGCTCTTCCTCAACCACGTCGACGACCGGTACTTCTACAACAACCACAAGCAGCTCGACCACAACAACATCCACCTCGTCAAATGAAGCTACTTCCTCATCAACAACAACAAGTACAGGCGCAGGATCGACTTCGACAACGAACCAATCAGCATTAGTCACGACGACATCTTCGAGCTCAAGCACTTCTAACTCCTCATTCACATCCAACTCTACAGCAACAACTTCTTCAAGCCAAACCGCCATTGGAAGTAGCAGTAACACAACTTCTTCCAGTACGAGCTCTGCCAATTCTTCTGGGCAACCAACTCAGACAACACAACCAAAAAATTTCGCTGCGTTATTCGGGTTCATTCCATTTGTGACATCCTCCTCTCCCACTCCGCTGGGAACCGCGATCTTTGCCTACGAAGTGGGACTGGTAACGGCGGCACCTTTCATCTTGAGAAAAGTGGCAAAGAGAACGCAGGATCAAGGCAGGGAAGAGTCGCGCGGGTGGCGCTGGTAAATAGGGAAAGTACTGTCACAATCTGGTGGCAATCACGCTGTGCTCAACCTTGGGAGTATGAAATATTGCGTCAGTAGCGTGAGGGATATTCGTGAGATCCGGGGCAATTTGCAGGGGACAGTGCCTTGAGAGCAACGCGGCTGATGTACTGTAGTAGAGTGAGAAACCACCCATATCAGGACGGGAACAAGAGGACTGCGTATCAGAGCACTCGGGTTTTTCATATTGAATGGTTTCGATTTCTATGGAATCGCGGATCGAGAAGCCATCGTAATTCTGGCAACCGTTGCGGAAGGAAAACGTAACGGAGCAGTGATTACTCGTCTGGATTGAGAACACTTAAGACAAAATTCAAGGCAAAATGAAACTGCGAGCGGAGAAAGCATTGAACGAGTAATTTCAGCAGATCATGGATCGACTAATGAAAGAGAACTAGGCAATCTTGCTCGCTTTCAAGGGCATGACCTGAAAGTTTCGACGACGAAATCCTATCCTGAGGAAAGATACTGCAGAACAAGAAGAGATCTACGGCGGTATCAGAACCTCTTGAACTCGATTGCATCCTTCCTGTTCCAGTCGTGTTAGGGGGATGACACATACATCTCCCTTGGTACAGCAAGCTATGCGTTACAAATCCAGTTTCTGATTTCCTTCCCATCACCCTGAGGAAACCAGATAGTTTGTCAGAGGACTCCAGTACATGTCGCTCAGGTATCCTTGGGAGGACGGCCAGACCATCACGTTCTGAACTCCAGCATTTTCTATGCTTTGAAACCTCTGTGACAGGGTCGAGTCATCGGGCCCTACTTGGAATCCGACCGCAAGCTTGTCGAGGGGAATGCTCCACAGGGCAGTTTGGAGCGATTGATTGAAGAAAGTCATGCTGCCGCTGTACGTGTCCATCGTCAGAACAATATCCACGCTGGATTGGCCCTCGATCCAGTAGTTCCAGAGAACGCCACCGTCCCAACTAGCAACATCCACGGAAAGGACCTTTCCAACTGAGTGCATCGCGTTGGCAAAATTCGTAAGAAACGTTCCGTACGGCCACGCAACCTGCCAAGTGCCCGCGGCTGGCTCGAAATCTACGTTGTACCCGCCAAGGCCTGCGCTGACTGCCTCACTCACAGCAGCGGATATGAACGAAGACTGCAATCCGGGGTTCGTGAGCAGCGCGTTGATGCCGTCGGGAGAATACTGGTCATTTTGAATCATCGGATCACATCCTACGTGCATCGACTGCACCTGAGAGCACATTTCAACAGCCTGCTCTGAGCTAATCTGGAAAGTTCCGCTGTTGTCCAGAGCGAAGGCTGCCGGACTGACTACAGTCACGCTCCCCGGGTGGAGCGCAAGCTGGTTAACTTCGTCGTTATAGTTTCCCCACACCCAGAGCCAGGTTCCGCGATTTATCGTCGAGATCGGGGCACTCGAAGACGGTGCAAAAGATGCGCCCGGTAGTAGGAGGTGTTCGCCCAAGTAAATCATGTAGGGAGACTGGATGCTGTTTGCCTCGGCGATTCCCTGCCACTGCGTGCTGAATTCTTGACCGATGGCGGATAGGCTGTCGCCGGGCTGCACAGTGTAGCCGACAGAGCCGATGGCCGTGTTGCAATCGGGAATTGCGAGTTTTTCTCCGGGAAAAATCCAGTATGGCGATTGCATGTTATTAAGAAGCTCGATTCCAATGGGAGCGATTCCAAAGTACGAGCCGATTCTGCCTATTGAATCCCCATACTGCACTGTATAATACCAGTCGCCATTGCAGCTTGTCGGAGTTGTACTAACTATAATCGGAACTTGTAAGACTTCACCCGAGTAAATCGTGTAGGGCGGGCTGATTCCATTGGTCGTGGCTATTGTCTGCCAATCAACGCCAAAACGCTGGCCGATCGAGTACAGGCTGTCGCCGGACTGCACAGTGTACGGTGTCATGGAGACCTGAGATGCACTCGAAACAGTCGCGCCTAGGTGGGCGGGGGCAAGAAATAACAGAAGAGCAGCGGGAATTATTGCGAAGAATAATCTATTAACTTTCTTCATGAATTAAGCTTAAGAATTCTTAACTAGATATTTACACTGGAGAATGTCTCTATAGATAGTGTACCTCGGAAATCCGGAAAGAATCGTTGGGGGTCTTGAGAAAGGTGAAAAAAATTCTCATGCCAACTCCGACTGGTTGCCAGTTACGAACCAGTCGAAAACTCTTTGCAGTCCGGCTCCAATCCGAACCTGTGGCCTATACCCAAGGGATTGAGAAATCTTACTAATATCCGCATAGCTCGCCCGAATGTCTCCCTTTCTTTCAGGGCCATGGGTTGGACGGAGATCTGGCTTGCCGGCCAGATTGATTATGAGGCGCGCAAGTTCATTGATTGAGATAGTGCCGCCGTTTGCAACGTTAAAGACTTCGCCCGGGGATACATGGTTTCTCAACGCGAGCATGTTTGCCTGAACGACATCTTCAACAAAGGTGAAATCTCTGATCTGCTCCCCGTCGCCGTTTATCATCGGCGATTCGTTGTTGATTGCACTTTTAATGAAGGTGGGAATCACGCCGCTGTAATGACCGTACTTTTGTCTGGGCCCGTACACGTTGAAATACCGCAGAGAAACTGTTCTCAACCCGTAGACCTTCGCGAAAGCTTTGCAATAGTTCTCCGCCGTCAGTTTTGACACGCCGTAAGGCGAAATCGGAGAGGGGTTCATGGTCTCCTTCTTGGGGAGTATTTCTGTGTCTCCGTAAACAGACGAAGATGATGCGTAGATGAATTTCTGGATGCTGGAATCAACAGCGGCTTTCAGCAAGTTGACTGTACCAGAGACGTTCACGTTGTTCACGAGCACCGGATCCTCAACAGATCTGCTGACGCTGACCAAAGCTGCCTCGTGGATTACGGCGTCGTAATCCTTCACGATCTTCGCAGCTTCTTCATAATTCGAAATGTCGCAGTTGTGAAACCGAATCTTATTTTCTGAAACATGTTTCGCAACGTTCGCGATGTTACCCGTTGCGAGATTATCCAAGACACCAACTTCGTACTGCTCTAGGAGCAACCTATCTACGATGTTGCTCCCGATGAAACCAGCGCCACCGGTAACCAAGACTCTTTGAGGTTTTGAAGAAGTCATGAGAATTTTAGCTGAATCCTTACACAGTCTGCTTTTTTATCACAGATATATTCGTTCATCCAAACAAAAGATTTGTGACATAGGCACGCGAGTTGATTCTTTCTGCTTTTGAAAGAAACACTCTAGATTTGGCTGAGAACTTCATCATATGCAAGGTTCACACGTCTTGCTACATCACCCCAGGTAAAGTCCTTCAATATTCTCTTCCTTGCCTCCATCCCCATTTGTCTAGCTTTGCGATCATCTTGCAGTACCCTCACAACGGCGCTAGCCAGCTGATCTACAGAACCGTAATCAACCAACAGCCCGGTCTTGCCTTCTTCTATTGCCTCCCGGGGCCCGCCGTCCCGAGTTATCACAATGGGATCTTCGCACGCCATCGCCTCCAGAACCACTTTTGCGAACGCCTCATAAAACGACGGGAGCACAAACACGTTTGCGTGGGATTAAAACGTCGGAAGTTGTTCATTGGGAACTCTGTCCAGCAAGAGCACTTTGTCTTCCAAAC
>JBOGRL010000280.1:0-4277 GCA_050749505.1 Nitrososphaerales archaeon | reverse complement strand
AGAAACCCTCACTCATGAAAGCTTGACTTGTTAGCTAATTTATGACGGCCAGGTTAAGACACAGACTCAGTTACTGACGATGAAGAGGGAGTGAATCTGCGGCATTTCCACTACTTTTGGGAGCAGGTGCTTGGCTCAGCATTTCCCAGAACAGACGCAGTAGCAAATCTCGGACCTACTGTCTCGACCTTGATTTTGACCTTGTCTCCGACTTTCGATCCTCTGACGAATATTATGAACCCCTGAATTTTTGCAACTCCGTTGCCGCGTCTCGAGAGTTCAATAACCTCGACAATGTATTCCTTCCCAACCTCAACAGGGTTCGGTCCCAACCCAATCGCTGTCTTATATAAGGCGCCTAATCCCATGTAGGGGATAACACTATTTGCCGCAGACCAAAGCTCTCATCAGCATCGAAAATGTTGTAGCTTCCGCAAGCGTAAACCAAACGATTGACCTGAACCAAATCACCCGTTCCTTCGCCGATGTCGAGTACCATCCCGATCAATTCCCAGGCTTAGTTTTCAGGCTGAAGTTTCCAAAGACTGCCACGTTGATTTTCAGCTCCGGCAAGATGGTTTGCACGGGATCGAAATCCTCAGAACAAGCGGTCATAGCTGTGAACGCCGTGGTTCAAAAACTGCGCAAGGGCGGCATTGACATTAGGAACAAGCCTATGGTCGTCATCCAAAATATCGTTGCGTCAGCTTCGCTCGGAGGAAGGATTCACTTGGAAGAAGCAGCGCGTCAACTCACGAAATCCATGTATGAGCCGGAACAGTTTCCGGGCCTGATTCACAGAATGGCAGACCCAAAAACGGTCATCATTCTATTTGCTTCGGGAAAGCTCGTGTGCACAGGTGGAAGGACTGAGGCGGATGTGTACAGGGCAGTGAATAATCTTCACGAAACGCTAGAAAAGAAAGGACTTATGATTTATGCCTAGCGACATTACGAAATTCTGCGTGTTGTTTGCGCTTTCGGCAACACCCGGGGTCATGACTCACAGATTTTTCATGAAAAGTGATTGAGTTGTCAGAGGAAGAACAAAGAAGACGCTCGACCCGGTGAACCAATGCAAGACTTTCTCAGGAGAACAAAGAAATTTGCCGATTGATTGATTCATTAGATTGAGGAGGAAGCTCGCATAGAAAACGCGGTAAGCAGGCGGTGAACTAGAAGAAGAAACGGAGAGATCACAGTGATGGTAAGAGGAACTTTGTATTACCGCCCATAACTTGATTCGATGAGGAAAAGAAAGAGCCTTGGCGTGGTTTCTGAAAAATTTCTAGTGCCGTGTCTACAGAGGTTCTTTGTGTTTTCAAAGTCAGATCGTGCTCGAATTGTGCCTAACAATGTTAGACAACCTCTCTGGCCACGGCACTAGATATTGAAAACTTTGTCCATTATTTCTTTCTTGTTTTTGATAGTGCTCGGGCCATCTTATCAAGACATTGCTCCATGCCCATTTTAGAAAAATCCATCATTTGACCAATGGTCCAGCCAAACTCTGTAACGCTCACTTCCGTTTTGGCATCGCTTAATTCATTGAAGACTATTACGTGAAGCTGATCCTGAGGAAAATCCGGCGGCATACCCATTTTGACCGGATCGACCCTCGAGCCGCTTTTGTCGGCCAGATTATGAATGTACGCGATTCGTTTCATTGGCACAATTTTCGTATACGTCCACGTGCTATAGATATCTTGACCACCGAACTCCTCTGGTGCTCGCGTGCATACAAGTGGCGTACCGCCCTCATGAAAGTGCATATCCGCGCTAGGGCACGTAAAGCGATATGGCCCCCACCATTTCATTACAAGCTCGGGGTCAACCCAAGCGTTCCAAACTGCCCTCACAGTGCGTCGAAGACACGTGTTACGACGAGATCTCTCTTGGCTGACATTGCCTTTTTCTGCTACTCTTCAAGAATCAGAGAAAGTATAAAGAAAGTTACGCCCCTAGGGGAGTCTTTGATACAAAGGTTCTGTCCATATATTACGCTGCTAACTCTCTGTTACAATTGGATTCGAAGCGGCTATCGCGGATTGTTTTGCAGGATCTGTTCATCTCGTCTGAGTTTGATAAGTTCTGCCAGCTTTTCTGGAAAACTGATTAACTTGACAGGAATGTTTACTTGAGCGCTCGCAATGCCCGGTTGCTCTTTTGTCCATTCCAAAAATCTTTGAACATCACCAATAGTGGGCGCATTAAGAACAAGATATCCTTGCTCTGGGTCTGAAAATCCGCTCCACATATAATTGGGGTCAAAATGCGAAAGCAAAGCGCGGTCGACTGAGCCCTTTATCTCCTTGTTCGCATACGAATAAGAAAGGTAGACTGTGATGACTCCAGGAAGATTATCTAAGCTCAAGTTGGGGAGAGTAAAAAGAGTCTTCTCCCGTCGCAGTTTTTCGATACGATTCCTAACAGTTCTTGTCGAGACTCCGAGCCCTTCTCCGACTAGGACCGAAGACCTGCGCGCGTCGTCTGCAAGAGTGCGAATTATGGCCAGATCCGTCTCCGTCAGACGCGCTGTCTCGCTTCTGGGGAGTGCAATTCGATACAAGGTTGCCTTCTCCGCGTTCGTAATCCGGGAGATCAATTCGACCGTTCTAGAACGTGATTTGTCGCCATTGTAGAGCATTATGATTTTCAAACCCTTTCCGTAGAAATTCACCAAAACGATGATTTCCTGAACCAGCTTGAGCTTTCTTATCATATCCGCTTTGCCGGATTCCGGTTGGACATCTACCATTACGTCTAACATACTGTAGCCAAAAAACGTCGGATTGACTACGAGCTTCCACACAGACATGCAACCAGAGTCCTGCAGCTTCCGGAACCGAATGCTGACCGTTGCATCATCGGCCCCGAGACGTCTCGCGATTTTTCTGAGAGACGAATTGATCTGAATATTAGAGGGGGCAATCGCGCTCTCAGAGATCAGGACCCGGAGGATCTTCACGTCAAGCTCATCCAAGTAATCTGCCCCGATCGTGTGAATTGTTTGGCCAGGTATTTATCTTCACTTTCCACTTTGCCTAACATCAATAGGCGCAAAGTTAAATCTGAACACCGCGGTGGAGGCAATGAAAGGGAAGAGAAAGGGTATGAGGTTAGAACCGATCGAGAAGCCCAAAGGATTCATTATGCGTATGGCTTACTGGGGGACGCGTCGCAGGTTCGGAAAGGTGATGACTCCTATGAAGGTTGTGCTTGCGAGAATGCCTGGGTCGCTGAAGGTCAGCAACGGGATTGCCAAGTTCGAGCTGAAAGGGATCCGGCTTGATCACGAGCTCCATTACTTGATTGGAACTCTCACGTCCCGAATAAATGGTTGTGGATTCTGCGAGGATCTAGGGCGATCAATGGCGATACGCGAGCACCTTGGGCTGGAGAAGTTCAATGCGCTCTTAGAGTACCGGACGAGTCCATTATTTTCAGATCGGGAACGTGCGGCGTTAGCATACGTTGAGGAAGCTACACGCCACAAGCGTGTGTCCGACACAACGTTCGAAGAGCTGCGAAAGCACTTTCGCGACTGGGAAATTGCCGAAATCACTTGGATTAATGCAATAGAGAACTACTACAACCTTCTCAATATTCCGCTTGAGATCGAATCCGACGGCTTTTGTGCGATCGCTCAGGCGCGGACTGTGTGATTGATTGATGATGAAATTATCTGTGTTCGGAGGCACTAGAGGCACAGGTCTGCCATTGACAGGTCCGAATGACGTTCCTGCTTCGAATCAAGATGTCAAAAGCTGATGGGTCTATGGCCTTTAGGGGCCAACACTCTATGCCCACCTTTCAGGCTGGGGCATTGAATCAAAGCTATATCTCAGATATACGGAGGCGGTCTGTGGAAATCTACCAAACAGCATACTAATCGGTGGGGGAAAACAATGATCTCTCCCAACATATGGTTTGAGTCAAGATTTGCCTCGGAATCCAAGGCCTTATGTTCAGACAAAATCGTGCTCCGAGAAGCTGTTGCAACTATGTCGGGAGAGGCGGTTTGAGGTGCACCGTTCTCCCTTTGAAACGCAGCAAAACTTGGCAAGACTCGGATATTATTACGAACAGGAAATTATTTTGCATTGTCCTCCAGACCTTTGTACTAATCCAACTCTGAAGATGATACATCCTACAGGTAACGACATAGCTGTCTTGCTAAATTAATTCTCACAAAAAGGCCTTCAAGATCTCACTCCTCACATGAGATAGATTCGACTGTATCTCTTGCTTCGACCTCGAATTGGCAGCGTGGAAAC
>JBOGRL010000279.1:0-1669 GCA_050749505.1 Nitrososphaerales archaeon | reverse complement strand
TTGCTACTCGCAGTTCCATTTTGGGTGACTGCCATTTCTGGAGCAAGCAACAGCGGCTTCTTTTCGGACCAGCTCGCACTGCAACTGATGGTTCTCGGAGGCGCGGTTGCTATGGTTGGAGGTACGTTTCTCTTTTACGACTAGAGATTGGGAGGAGGAAGAACAACAAAATGCCAGGATACGGCGAATTGAAGGAGTACATCTATATTATTGCGGCTATAATTTATGTTGGATGAATGTTTCCCTTGTTCTACCTTTATCAGACATTTCCAGCTGACAGGTATCAGATTATCCCGACTTTTGCGTGGATATCGACAGCAGGTTGCATCCTTCTCTTCGGCCAATTTTTTGTGGGTGCCTTGACCGCACACAACAAGCCGGCAGAGAAGGCCGAGGCTACCGCTTGAATTGGATGCGTGTCCATCTTCGGAATCAAAAGGAATTCTCAATTTCGAACCATCAGAGATGAAATGCGAAAAAAACGACGGCTGTTTACAACTCTCCTGCTGCTGATATTCTTTGTCTCACCTCTAGTCTCTTCGTTTGTCATGGTCCAAAGCGTGAGCGCTGCATATCCTGCATATGCAAAGCCGGGAGCCTACGCCTTCTATTCGGGAACCGGCGGGTTCATAGCTTTCATGAGCGGCGTTTCAGCCAATATATCCTACTACGTGACAAACGTCTACTCTAATAACACCATGAGCTTGTTGGTAGACGGCAACCTGTCGTTGGGTACGGAATTGAGCACCGCGCCCACGGTTGTTTCAACAAACTTGACCGATTCGATTTATGATCCGATGGTTCTGCCCGCACTCCCTCCGCAGAATCTCACATCTGTCGAAATACGATTTCAAAATATTTCTTGTGCATTTGTCATGAATACCCGGTTGCAAGTGCCCGCGGGTACATTCAACTCCACGGAGTTTCAGGGAAAGAATGCCAACGGAACAATCCTTGATTTCTGGTTTGATCGTGCAACCGGACTGGCTCTTCAGATGGTCGAAGCTGCTTCGTACTTCCAGTTGATTCAAACTAACATCGCGACGCCTCTAAGTACGCAGGCGCCAATTCAGGCAGAGACTCCGTTCATAGTGGTATTTGTTGTTGGTTGGGGAGCAGCAGGTTTACTGTTTTATGGCATCATCAGATACTACTCCAAAAAGGCGCAGGGGAGTGCACCGGTACAAGAGGCCCCAAAAAAGTCCTAGGTGTGAGAGCAGCGCGTTCCTACATGAGAATGCCATGATACGCGACGGGGTTCTATGCCTCAATTGTCCCCGCGATCACAGTCCGTTGTGGCTAGGAACTTTTCTTGGTATTCCTTTCGGGAACAATCATGTCTTCCTGAACATCCTTCAAAGAGTCAACATCATACTGGGGATCAGGATCTGCAAGCAGAATTATCCCGAGCATGACAAACCCCAGGGCCACGAACAGGCCGAAAACGAAATACCATAGGCCAAATTCGTTGAATGTCGGAGCTGCGATTGCGAGAAAAAGCGACAATTTGCGTCAGATATCCACAATCAGGGGACAATTATTTAAACTTGCAAAACTCCGCTTGAGTGTCCCGAATTTTGGCCGATGCGCGAGGAACTGCCAGGAAGAAGTATGTTTTCCATGGTTACTTTAGCGTCTTGCTAAATTTGACGATCGTTGTGGCGGCAAT
>JBOGRL010000278.1:0-1508 GCA_050749505.1 Nitrososphaerales archaeon | reverse complement strand
GTTCTACGCAGGAGCGCTGAATTACGGTTTTGCTGCTCTCGGAAGATACATTGGAAATGTGGTCACTGATTATCTTGCAACAAAATACGACATGACTCCAATAGACACCTACAAAGATCCAAAGCTCCTTTTCGAAGCCTTAGAGAAAACGTTGGGATATGGCTCGGTCATTGTTGAAACGCGGATCATCAGATCTCTTCGTTCTCAGGTCTCAATGCCACTAGGTAATGATCCTCAAATACGAATGGGCCATCCAGAAGATTTCGAGAAGCGTATCTACGAAATCCAAACCCAAGTTCGCAAGAAAAAGATCTCTTGATAAATTTAAGCGGGAAACGTTAAAGTTGTTAGAGCGTTTGACCCGCAGTCTCTCATAGTTCCGTGGCACTGACGGCCAGAATAGAACATCCCAGGGGAGAGACTTCCGAAGTTGTCCGCATTTCAAGGAATGACGAGAGAATACCAGAGATATACTCAGAAAGAAAGATCGACCATTTCATTCCAAAAGAGTGTCTTACATTGATCTCATATCGACTCTGATCGTCTTCTTCGCTGATTACATTTGCCTCTCCCATGTTGGAGTGTGAGGACAAAAGTTCGAGAAAATCTATCACTGTATCAAAGCTGATTTTCTGGTAGCGGAACTTCAGAAAGTTATGAGTCGAAACAAGCGCAGAGCTTCTCGCAATTTCTACAATCCTCTCTTCGCTCAATTCTCCCAAGAAAGATGCAAATATTTCCTTGTCTATGGTGAGGAAACTCGTTCCGGGTCCAATATACTGACCCCACTCGACGTATTTGTGAAGTATCTGACTTACCAAGCTGCTTGGGGTGATGCCGATCTTCTTGGCCTGGCTGGTCAGAGCACCATCGAGGTTTCCATCGATCTTGAATGCGCGGGTCACTTTTTTGCTTGTCTGTCTTGGATTAGGTTGCCGGATTGCCATTTGCTGGTTCGATCAGACTCTTCTAGTGATTTATAGATCGCTCTCAATGGTTCTGTAAAGAACTCGTCATCTCAGGTCAGTTTTTCTCCGTGTCAAGTTTCGTCAGCCGTGCTTGATCTTCAAGGCCTTGCTTATAGCATGGATTTTCTAAAATATGTCTTAGATTGACTGACTGGAAAATTGTAGCAATTTTAGAAGGCTTCGGATTCCTGCTAGTAATTTTTGCAGTTTTGTTATCTACCTTCAACGGTCTGCTTTTTTCAAATCCAAATTCGTATGGAATCCAAGCGTCGAACTTTGCCAATAATGAAGTCTTACTCATTGGTGGTATTGGTGTTCTTCTCATAGTCTCTGGGTTCCTATATGCTTACTTTTCTCGTGGTTCATAACATTCCTAATACAAATAGGGCTAGCAAAACACCGGCTAAGGAAAATCCAAAACCAGTAAGCATCCCCTTGGCAAATATCCAAACTTCACGATTAGGCAAAATATTCTGGGTTCTCCTTTTTCTTTTTACCGAAGCTCGCGTTTTGGATTAGGGTTTGCCATTTGTTCTGTCC
>JBOGRL010000277.1:0-3514 GCA_050749505.1 Nitrososphaerales archaeon | reverse complement strand
AGAAACGCCGCTTTGCTTGCGTTTGTCGCAAGGGGCACAACCGTAGACGCTATCAAAACCACAAGTTGATCAGTGGGCATCCCAAAGTAGGAAGGAACAATCGGCAAAGAGAAATGCTCATGGAGATATACTCCTGCTAGCTTCGCCTCGAAAGAAATGCCGAGTGACATTGCCGCACTGAGCGCACTAGACGAATATCCAAAGGAAAGCGCCGCAATCGAAGCTCCCGCAGTCAACGCCAAAATTCCCAAAAGGACCTGCTTGTGGATCGGGGAGATATTCAGGATTGAAAAGACAATAACTAGATTGACGAGCTAGACCATAATTTAGCTCAGCAAACAATGTCTGACCTAGGACAGTTATAGCTACCCCGCGAAACTCCCAATAAATCCAATGATTGCAAGGACTTTGCTTCTTGCGCTAAGAGCAAAGAAAGATAGAAACATCTGAATAATATTAGCATAGGTGTAAGTACTTTAACCATTTCTCCATTGAGGGTACTATCGGCTCTGATCTGAAATAGCAAGGGCATCTGTTACTGCGAATTCCGTCGCTCAAGCCGAACCCCCTTGCGTGGTTTGAAATATCGGAGCTGATAAAATTAGCAAGATCTGGTATTTAGCAGGATATTTGACAACTATGGACGTTTCATAATTCTTGCAAAATCTAGTCACTCCCGCATCCTGCCGGGAGACCTAATTCAGTTTTTCCGCCAGGTGACAGGGATAATCTTGAAGAGATCTCGTAACAATCTAGGAAAACTCGTAAATCCTGTTGTGGTAGGCACGATACCGCGTAGCCTGTGCTAGTTTCAAGAGAATGCGCGGCAGGGATGAACGAAGTTCAACTCCTCCCCGGAGCAGGTTTCTCGAAAAGACAGAGGTATAAACAAAAATGAGAGAAGAATTCACAATCAGCTTCACAATTCAATCGGACGAGGAAAATCAGCGTATCGATCTCAGGGCATTTAGGAATGGGGGAAAGCGCTTAGTGTTCGAAGGGACGATATACGCTGAGGAACTAACTGTTGGAAACATTTCCGCGTCGAAAGAGGATAGGATCTCCTGCGCTGAGGAACTAGCTAAAGAAATCATGCAGGCAATCATCGTTGAAGGAATGTAACAGCCCTAGTGCTCTCGTCCAAATAACTGACCGGCACCCCCCCGACCTAGAGCGCCATCAAGACAATAGGCGATTTTCGCCGTGGCCTTCTCAGCACCCATCAATCCAAAAGCTTTGCTCCGTTTGAAATGCTCAGACAATTACAATCATTATCCTTGATGATGCACCCTAGCAGACTAGATCTATGTAAAAGAAGCCTAGTCCGAAGTTTCTCTTTCCATTCTCTTTAGAGTGAGCACGCGCAGCTTAATACTCCGAATGCTTTTCCAAAACCGCAGGGACGACCCAGTATGTCCAAGGTTTGCCTACGCCGCGGAATCTTTTTAAGTAAGAGGTTACTCTCTTATAGTTACTAACAGAAAGGTGTACTGAAATATGAGTTCAAGATATCCAAACAGAAGGAGCAGAAGGCCGGATGATGGAGATAGGGGCAATTTTTATGCTGATCCGTTCGACTTTGGGTTTCGCTTCGGGTTTCAAGACATAGACCAAATGATTGACGGAATGTTCAAGACTATTGAATCCATCGGCGAAAACACGGCGCAAAACGCGAACACAATCTACTACGGTTATCAAGTAAATGTGGGTCCGGATGGCAAGCCTCACGTAAGGGAATTTGGTAACGTCAAGCCGACGAAGCGCGGAACATTCGAACTTGGATCCAGGGAGCCCTTCGTAGATACAGTTACAGATGAAAAAGAAGGTGTCCTGAAGGTCGTTGCTGAAATGCCGGGCGTACAAAAACAGGACATCAAGCTTGAAGTCTTGGAAGATTCCATCAACATCAAGGCAGAAAGCAAGGACAGGAACTATGATACTAACGTTCCTCTGGACGTACCTGTGGAAGCAGGATCTGCAAAGGCCTCATACAACAATGGAATCCTCGAGGTCAAGCTCCAGATGAAAGCTTCTCCAAGACCAAAAGGCGTCAATATCAAAGTAGACTAAAGAGGCTACATCGAAAAATAAGGGCCTACTTCCCCAATTACTTTCGGGGAAGTATTTTCCTTTTCCAAACAAGAAAATCTGAAAAAAAGGTGATTGAAAATTGGTAAAACAACAAAAAGATAGTAATGAAATTGAATTAAGAGTTGCTGAAGCTCAAACTAGAGATGTCGGCAGGGGAATTGCAAGAGTTGACCCTGATGTGCTGTCAAAGATGGGATGGGTGACTGGGGATGCTCTTGAGATCCGAGGAAAGACAAAGAGCACTTTTGCCCTGTTGTGGCCGGCGCAGCCGGCTGATGCGGGACGTGGAATCATCCGTATCGACGGGAACACACGAAACAATGCGGGAATAGGCATCGATGACAAGGTTACCGTAAGCAAGACTGAAGCAGCATTTGCTGAGCAGATTACGCTTGCTCCGACTGAGCTCCTAAGAATTACCGGTGGAGAAGAATACCTGGGTCAGTTGCTTGACGGCAGAATCATTGGTAAGGGCGATGTTATCGCCATCAGCGTGATGAACCGTAGGATAGACCTCGTTGTGACGAAGGTCGAGCCCAATGTAGACGCGGTGATCGTAAACGAAAGCACGCAGATTGCGATCAGCGAGGAAGTAGCCAAGCCGCCGAGAAACCTACCGCGGATCACCTACGAGGACATCGGTGGATTGCGCGGCGAGATTGTGAAGGTGCGCGAAATGATCGAGCTCCCAATGAAACACCCTGAGCTGTTTGAAAGACTCGGGATCGAAGCCCCAAAGGGAGTCTTGCTACACGGGCCTCCAGGTACTGGGAAGACGCTGCTCGCAAAAGCGGTCGCAAACGAGACGAATGCGCACTTTATTACGCTCTCTGGCCCTGAAATCATGAGCAAGTATTACGGCGAGAGCGAAGAAAGACTCCGGCAGATATTCGAAGAAGCAGAAAAGAACGCGCCGAGCATTGTTTTCATCGACGAGGTTGATAGCATTGCTCCAAAACGCGAGGAAGTTACAGGAGAAGTCGAAAAGAGAATCGTAGCCCAGCTTCTTTCTCTCATGGACGGGATGGAATCTCGCGGCAAGGTAGTTGTGATTGCTGCAACAAATAGGCCAAACGCACTTGATCCTGCTCTGAGGAGACCCGGAAGATTTGACAGAGAAATCGAGATCGGCGTCCCAGATCAAGAGGGCAGGCTAGAAGTCCTTCAAATCCACACGCGTGGGATGCCGCTTGCTGAAGACGTTGATCTCCAAAAGCTCGCATCGTCATCACATGGGTTCGTAGGAGCCGATCTTCAGTCACTTGCAAAGGAAGCCGCAATGCGCTCGCTGAGGCGGATACTTCCGTCGATTGACCTGGAAAAAAAATCGATTCCGGCTGACGTATTGAATAAGATCATCGTAAAGATGCAGGATTTCCAGGATGCTCTAACTGAGGTCGAACCTTCGGCTATGAGAGAGGTT
>JBOGRL010000276.1:0-2822 GCA_050749505.1 Nitrososphaerales archaeon | reverse complement strand
CTTCTGAACTCATCGCATCAACAATCGAGGCCACGTGCGTGCTGAACTCGTTCCCCGTTCGCAATAACCTGATGGGTTTGAGGTTTGAAAGCCCGATTGATGTTTCCAAGTCTCTCATCACCTGCCTCGAAAGATCTGAAATTTCGGACCGAAGTTTTTCGTCCGATCTGTTTTTCGTGCGAAGGTCATTCAGGACTTCAAGACTGCCCCTCTTCTCCAAAATCCGCTGCAGGCTGCTGACCTGGTTTTCGTAGATTATACTTCCAAGAGCCGTATGCCTGTACACGCCTTCATCCTTCGCAACAAGGCCGAGGTCTACGAGTTCTTTAAGACGTACATAGTAGCGCTTCTTCGAAAAATCGTGCCTGGCTAACACATCTCTGGAGGCGTCAATGCCTCTTGCCGCGAGCCCAAAGATCCTGAAAGAGTCCTTGTTAGCAAGCGCAGAGTGGATGCGCATGGCTTGAATCTGTGATTCCTCTTCCGCACTCATCAACTCACCGTACTGCATGGAAACAGTATTCGTTGAGAGTATTCTATAGGCGGTTTCACCGTTTTTGGAAAATAATGCTCTGTTGTTCTTTTGATCTGGCAACTATGAATTAATAATCAAGCAATGCGCTTCTCCCCTAGATTAATATTGACGATTTCTTCGAAAGTTCCTGTCTCTACGCTTGCTGGGGTCAGGCAGGAGAGCCGACCTGCCGAGCTACATGGGATTGATACCTCTATCGTTCAAGGCATAATGGAAACCTTCGGTTATGGCTGCAGCATACAGGGGAGCTTGAGAGGGATGACCGGCCATTTGCACGAGTATGACTATGTGTGCAGAAAAGACGGTGAAAGACTCATAATTGAAGGCTATGCCCCAAAGGACGCTGACTCCGCCGAGATAGATATAGTCAAACTACGCCTAAAGACATTTGACTCCTGTCCCGATGTTGTCATAGTGATTTTGCAAAACACGCCTCCGCAGGTGCTTCGAGAGATCGCTGAGCGGTACGGTTATTTTCTCATCCAACCGACCAAGGAGAAGAGCGCTTACTCTCAACTTGAAGATCTTCTTAGAATGATGCAAGAGTTAGAATAATACTGCTTGTCGGGCGTTCTCGTCTGAAACCCTTCGAAGCTACAATCTGCGCTTGTTTTCTCATCGGTGATTCTTTCAGCGCAGGTTGAAGAAGTACCTCAAGCTTCTTTCGCGCTACTTTCTTCTCCTTGATCAGACATTCTGTGCGAGGGATCCAAGTTCGGGCAAGTGGAACTGAATGCAAATATGAATAGATCAAGGACATCATCTGATTTGTTATATAGCACAAGCAATGATCTGCCAGCAGGAAATCAGCGTAACTCCGTTTAGGTTAAGGTCATTTTAGAGCAGATGATAGAATCAATCGAAGGAAGTTCTCTTTGGACTCCTTCTAAGGAATTCATCGAGAAGACCAAAGTAAAGCATTTTTTGGATGAGAGAGGAATAAAGTCATACGAAGAACTCGTAAGAAAATCAACCTCCGATATTTCTTGGTGGTGGTCAGTGTGTGAAAAGGAGATCGGGCTGGAGTGGTTTCGTCCTTATTCCAAGACTGTTGACACTTCGAAAGGTAGTGAACGAGCTTCGTGGTTTCCGGATGGTTTAATCAACCTGACGCACAACGCTTTGGACAAGATAGCAAGGTCGATTGGCGGGTCTTCGACCGCGTTTGTCTGGGAGGGTGAGGACGGCTCAAAAAGAACCTACACCTACTGCGAATTGGCAAGAGAAACAAACATGCTGTCCAACTACCTAAAGGGAATCGGAATCAAGAAGGGAGACGTCGTTGCTTCATGCATACCCATGTTTCCCGAGACCATTGTTGGAATGTTCGCAACACTCAAGATCGGGGCCGTGTTTTCTCCGATATTTTGTGGTTACGGGCCGTCGGCTGTTGCAAACAGGCTTGTGGACGCGAAGCCGAAACTCCTGATCACTTGCGACGGATATCTGCGAAAAGGGAAAAAAATCGACCTAAAACCCGCGATAGACGAAGCGCTCCAGATATCAAAGTTAAGCTTGAAGACACTCGTTGTCGAAAGACTTGGAAGTGAGGTTCCGATGACCGAGCGGCGAGAAGATCCCTACAAGAAGATAATGTCGGAGTCTTCCAAAAATTGTGAGCCAGAGTACACCGTTCCTGATGATCCTGCTCTGCTTCTTTACACATCCGGCACGACCGGCAAGCCAAAAGGCGCGGTGATCAGCCACGCTGGTGCCCTGCTACAACCGGGAAAGGAGATGGAGTTCAACTTGGACGTAAGAAAGGGGGACGTTTTCATGTGGGTTACCGACATCGGCTGGATGATGGGGCCGTGGCAGGTCATCGGCGCGCAAGTAATGGGCGCGAGCTACATAATGTTCGAGGGACTGCCTGACTATCCGGAACCGGGCAGAATCTGGAAAATGATTGAAAATTATGGGATCACGCATCTGGGGCACTCTGCGACCACGATGCGAATGCTCAAAAAATACGGCGAGGAGAATTTGAGAAACTACGATCTCTCTTCGCTCAGAGCGCTTGGAAACACGGGCGAGCCCATCGACCCTGACACATGGACTTGGGAAATGAAACACGTTGGAGGCTGGAAGTGCCCGATGATTAATCTCTCAGGCGGAACAGAGATATTCGGAAGCTTCCTATTACCTTCTCCCATAGTTTCGTTAAAACCTTCAACCCTCTGGGGGCCGGGGCTAGGAATGGACGTTGACGTGTTTGACGACTCTGGAAAATCAGTCAGGTCGCAGCTGGGTTATCTAGTATGCAAAAAGCCTGCGCCCAGTATGACGC
>JBOGRL010000275.1:0-3971 GCA_050749505.1 Nitrososphaerales archaeon | reverse complement strand
ACACAAAGCTCACTTCGAGCTGCCCTGTGGGACATTCACAAGTTTCGATACCAGGTTGTCATGGAATTTGTTGCATTGATCTAACTCGCCAGAAGTGCCAAATAGATCCAGCTCGCTTCAAGCGATATGCTTTCGATGGTTCCGCTCAAGTATGGGAAAAAATGTTTGACACAGTCCTTTGATTCTTTTCTCTTGGTTTTGGCATGATTTACTCCTACGTGGGAATGATGAATATGAATACAAAGTTGCAGATAATGCGAAGAAGCAGGTAAGGGGAGCCTGATTGAGTCCCACGCCTAATGTCGGGTGTAGTATTCACTTACAGCTGCAAAGGACTGCTTTGGATCCCATGTCATGTCTGGGTACTTTTCACCGTGCCTTCCGACGTTGCCTGCAAATTTGGACAATAAAGCATCAACGGGCAGGTCCACACCAAAGAGATCTCTACCCTGCATTGCAGTTTGCTGCGTAATCTGCTCCAGGCCTTCCTTCTCTGGATAGCTTTTTACTAAACTGTAGCTCGGCATATCGGAGTCAAATCTAGGGTCTTCATTGTAGTACGAAAGCGGTGATACGAAAGTAAACACGAAAGCTCCGTCTACGCCAGCGGCATCGAGCACGCTCAGCTGGTCCGTAAGTTCGCGCGCCTGCAAACCCTCATCACGGACATAATGGCCGTCAACGCGAGTGGGCACGTTCAAAACATCAGCGATCCCTGCGGGGGGTTTGACCTTAGGGCCTAGATAATCGGCCATCATCCCGAAAGCGATTTCCCAACCCTCGCCGCCCAATTTCTCTGCTCCCTGGTATGTACAACAGCCGAATTCTCCGATTAATGCCGGCTTGCCGCGCATTAAGGAACTTCTGAGCGTCCTGTCGTACATTTCCTTCATCCCAGAGTTTCGATAGAGGTCCACGCCTACGAAATCAAGCTTGTTCCAATCGACTGTTTCAAAGGGGAGTGAGAAATACGTTACTTTGCCTTGAAACACTTCCCTAACCGCCGCATTTGCTCTCACCAAGAAATCGTTGAGTGGTTTGTTATGTTTCCCTGCTCTCACGTTCTCCCGAAACGATGGACCGCTCATTCGCTCCATGAGATTTTTCCCCTCCATTATCCCCTGCATGAAGAGTGTCAACTCGGAGCCGAGCGAGACAATAATCTTCGGGTATTCCGGACGCAGTGATTCAGCCGCCTTCGCGGCGTTGACCAGATATTCAAACGTCTCTTCCTGACTTTTCTCAAACATCTCTGGAGAGAACCAGACTTCGAGACCTTGTTTGAGAGCATCTTCAGCAGCCATCTTCAATCGATCAATATCGAGACCTTGAATTCTTACCGAGTTGCAATGCAAGTCGTTCTTGATGATTTCAAGCTCACGGTGCACGGTCTTTGAATCAAATTTGGGGCGTTGGAGTGAGCCTTCAAGAACGCGCCCTACATCGTAGCAAACGCCCTTTCGGTTCATCTCGGATTCGCTCCTCCTTCACGAGCGTCCGGTCTAAGCATACGAAGGAAAATTTTAGCTTCAGGATAGTGCTCGTTCATACCATTTCTGCCAAACAACTCTGCTCTTCTCACCAAACCGTCTACGCACGCCATGAGCGCCTGAAGCAGTTGTTCGGGATCGTCCTTAGCTATCTCTCCCTCGGCTTGGCCTTCGATGATGAGCTTCCGGATTATTTCTTGAATTACCCGGCCATTTTTCCTGACGAGATTGCGAAGTTCGGTCGGAACATTCTCGTCCGCCAAAACTTGGTAGAGGAACCGGTTGAATTCAGGACGCTCGCGTCTATCCTGTACGATGTATGAAATTAACAGAGCAAGGCGTTGCGTCGGAGTTCCGCGAATCTTGTTGATGCGTTCGGCTGGTCCGCCTCCAGATTTCGCTGCCCTTTTCACTAAAGTCGCCAGGATCTCTTCCTTGCTTGCAAAGTAGCGATAAGCTAGCCCCTGGCTAACTCCAGCATCAGAGGCAACTTCAGCCATTGTCGCCGCGCTCCCGTTGCGTGCAAACACCCTCTCTGCAGCATTCAGAATATTATCGCGCTGGTCTCCTCTCTCCACTCTGTGAGTCATCCGGATTTTGGCCAATTTACCTAAGATCTGCGAAAATGAATGAACTATTCATTCACATATAAGGATTTCAAGCGGCGCTCTCATCGCATGGATTGGTAGTTTGCGATCACTACACCTTTGTCAGTTGTCTTCGAACTAACGAGTTTCAGAGAAGTGGAAGAAGTGCCTCGGGAAACAGAGAACGGATTCATTGAAAGTTGAAAAATTGTCCTCAGCCAGCATAATGTCTTTAGTTCTAAACTCAATTCGATTATCTCATGATGTTAAATGAAAAGATTTCTGAAGCTTGATTGCCCTAAACATGCGAGGGTGCGCACCACCGGCTGAACTATACAGCGCGAGTCCATTTCCGTAGTGCGTGATGGCGGATTCGTACTCATGCCCGCCTTTGCGTGCAATAAGGCATTCAGTGACCAAGTATTTTTTATAGTAATCAAGCAGGCTGGGAAATCCCTGTTTGGGATTCTGATCGAGTTAGAGAGAGCGAGATGCTGATCGCAGCAATATGTAAAATCGAAAATTATCTTTCGATCTCTGCACATGAGTCTTTTGCTAGGTTACGGTTATTGTAACAACCACTGTTCGAGTTGGAGTTCCGCCTATTGGAGCAACCGTCTCAGCAACGGTGTAGGTGCCCTTTGTGGGGAAACTACAAGTCAATTGGGAAGTAACTGATGGGTTGCTGGGAGTTAGATTAGGCTGAGGGGGCTGAAGGTTGCACGATTCCGATGACGCCGAGGAAGGAGAAATCACTCCAGAGTAGAATATTTGTGCATTGAAACCTCCAGTGCCAGTTGCTGTGATTGCAGAAGTTGCCGTCTGGCCTGGAGCAACGATGATGTTAGTCGGATTTGCAGCAACTGTAAAGTTAGGAGCGCAGCAGGTACTCACTGTAACTGTAACGTTTTCAGGATGAGATATTCCATAACAACACCCGCCCTGGATGTTTGTGCCAGTAATCATCACCTGATACGTAGTTGCAAGAGTGTTCTTTGTAGCATTGACGGTGATGGAGTTTCCGGTGCTGCCATTTGCTCTAAGCCGAAGATCGTAACAACACTGATGGAATAACAGGCCGTTAGACGTGCACACACCTTTGTTATTGCAAGATTCAGTCGCTTGGGGCGTAATGCCGTGAATACCAAAGTTAATTGTTCCAGCGAGTCCGCAGAGACTCTTGAATCCTACTCCGATTCTTTCAACAGCACCTCCCTTGACGATTGTTAAAGAAATAGGAGATACAGTAATTGAGAAATCGGGTTTGCAGGTTGCCGAACTTGAAGATGCGAATACCGGAATCGGTATTAAAGAGAACATTAAACCAGCAGCAATCAAAAAGATGAAAAATCCACGTTTACTTAGATCTAGGACTTGACCCATGCCCAGAACCCTTTTTGCTACTACCGAGATAGTACTAATTAAATGTTGTTCAAATTTACACCAGACCTACTATTGAGATAGTTGAGATGCTACGCCAAGAAATCTTATTACTTCAACTAGTGAAACTATACTATTGCTTTGGTGACCTTTGATCACGCAGCAAAACAGGATGCTAGCTACTCGAATCCAAATCTCCCTTCAGAACGAGAGTGACCCGATTCGCATTCAACGCGTATACATATCCGCCGGTTATTGAGAAGTAAAAAAGAGCAGTCCAAGTATACCAAAGAAATCTCCTGTAGTGTTCACTTCCCGATATGCGCGCATTTGAAAAAATTGGGAGGCAATCGAATTTTATTTACGATTGTTTTGGATCACTTCCTCTGATCACCCTGCTCTTCTCCATATCCAGTCCTTTCCAGACTATTGTGTAGCCAAGGGCCTGTATGACTCCGGTTGGGTCGAGGCCGGATGACTGGACGACGCTGTTCACTTCCATCAGGCTGGCCCC
>JBOGRL010000274.1:0-3455 GCA_050749505.1 Nitrososphaerales archaeon | reverse complement strand
CTTTCTATCCGGTATCCGATTGAATAGTTCTTGGTGGAACGTAGTCATGGGTGCCGGGTGGGAAAGATGCTCCTATCCCAGCGAGGCCCAAATTTTCTAGGCTAGGAAGTCATTTATTGATCGACTGGTTAACACAAAAGACATTTAACTCCCGGCCTTGATAATCGGTCTGCCGTAACTAGAAACCTATCTGTTAAGTTGTTGGTGCGATGAGTAGCAAGAAAGACAAAAACAAGTCGCCGATGCCTGCTTCGAGTGCAGGGTTACTGAGATTCTTTGAGGACGAAACTTCGGGAGTAAAGATTAGGCCCGAGTTCGTAATCGGCCTCTCGGTCGGTCTTGTAATCGTGACCATCGTGCTCAGAGCCTTAATTACAGCCTAGTTCTCTTTTTATCGTGCTACACTTTTTCTCGTACCTAGGTTAAATTCTCATTAATCCCGCCATTCATTGCTTTTTCTATATCGTAGCAGGGAAGCTAGCAAGAATTGGCGGAGCTTGGATATGATTCCACGAGGAACATTGCAAGACGCTATCGTCATCTGTTCCGGCTTCCTTCGACTGCTCAAAGTGTAATCTACACAAGCATTCCAGCGGTTCTGACGACACTGATTGCAAGATCGATTACCAGAAGCGCACTCCCAAGCCTGGCGCTTTACGCCCTCGCAACGGAAGCTTTGCTTTTGGTCGCGATCGAAATTGATCAAAGGGTATTGAAGAACAAGATAGGCACTTTTCGTAGGCTAGCGGGGATTTCAATCATCAGCAACCTGTTATGGTTCTTTCTTGCGATTTTAGCAACACTAGTTTTTCTGGTATCTGGCGATGAACCTAGATCTATTGCCCTTGTGACACTGGGACCTTTTCTTGCTGTTTCGTTTCGTGCTCTCATATTCGGCTCAGTATTCTACGATAGTCCGATTCGGGCGCTACCACTCGCAGCAGTCCAACCGGTACTGCTCGCAGTCCCGATAGAATTGTTTCCAAATCTTCTCTCGCCCCGTTTCTCGCTTCCGATTTTGGCTTCCATTGCTGGAGGAGTTGTGCTAATAATTGCCATAGAAGCTTATCTAGCTTCAATCAACAGGTCGACAAATCTAGCAGAATTCAAACCACTGCGAATTCTACAATCTTTCTTGAAAGCGTGGACGATCGAGGATGCGACGATGATGGAGAGACTCCTTGATTCCGTAAGCAGGGAAACGAGCGTGAAAACAACGATGATAACTATCGAGAATGCTGATGCAGCGAGCGCGATGATGGTTGTCCCAGGCATTCATCCTGGCCCATTTTATCCGATCGGGTCGAGCAATTTACCGGCTGACATCTACATGCGGCTAAAGACTGATCGTGTCATACCACTGACGGTCCACTCGATTTCTGACCATGACCTGAATCTTCCGTCAAAATCAGAGGTCGAGAGCTACGTTGCATCACTCAAGGAAGCTAAACAGATCGACGAAGGGCAATCGATGACCAGGCCTGTCATCAAAAGGAAAAACAAGGCGACTGTAACTGCCCTTGCGTTGGGGTCAGTTGCAATCATCGCGCTGACTCAAGCGCCGTACGGAATGGAAGATTTTCCTGTCTCTGTGAGAAAGTCAATAGAAGAATACGCTGACGCAAAGGGGTTCAAATCTTCATTCGTGATTGACACTCATAACTCCGAGGGGCCAAAACCCAGCGAACAGGAGTGTGAAGACGTCGTAAAAGCGGCAAAAGAAGCGATTTCTGAGCTCACCGGCGAAAAGCAGGAGACCTTCAGCGTGGGTTTTGCCCACAGCTCGGAGCTCATTCCTCAAAAAATATCGACATCGAAAGACGTTGGGCCTGCTGGAGTAGGCCTCCTGCTGTTTGAGGTTGGGGGATCCAGTTTCAATATTGCCATCGTAGACGCAAATAATTCAAAACTCGGATTCAGGGAATCCTCATTTCAGGTGTTTGAAAGAAAAACTGGATCAAAGATACTCGAGCTCTGTACATCTGACACACACGTCACGGCGGCAAAGACGATGGGCGCAAAAGGTTATCTTGCCCTTGGAGACTTGATCTCCGCAGATGAATTTGCCTCATTGCTCGCTCTACTTTATGACAGGGCAAAAAATCGAATTGGGACAGGGCATTTTTCTGCAACCCAGGCAATCAGCCGCGTCAAGACGATAGGCGCCGAGGTCCTGAACGAGTTTTCGGGACTCATGGACAGCGCCCTATCCACTGCAAAGCGCGGAGCAAAAGTTTTTGGCATTTTGACAGCCTTGATCGCGCTCGTAGTAGTTATCCTATGAGTTTTACTGTTTGGTGTTCAAAGAAGCGGTAATTGATCTCCTCTTTTTTTGCAAGTTTCGAGCTGTAATTCTCTCCAGAATGTTTGCGGGAAGAATTTGTTTTGTCATTGATCGCGCCATCTGGTTAAATTCTTCTCTGTTCACTACCATCAGTGCAAACAAGGTGAGGAGCGGGATGTACCCGTAGAAATAGAGAGGCGTCTTTATTCCTTCGCTCAAGGCCATGTGCACGAACCTTACCCCAATGTTACTGAAGAAGACTGGCAGGTTGAAAATCATCAGACTGACGCAAAGCGAAACTCCGGCGGCTTTCAGCCAATTTCTGTTGTAAAGCACGAATAAAGGAAGCGAGAGAAGGAAGAAGCGAATATCAAATGACCCAAGCGCGAGCACTATGCCTGAAAGTGCGGGTCTTTTTGCTTGCCCTAGATAAAACGAGAGGAGTAGCAACACTGCGTTGAGTACCTTATCTTGGCCTTCTGCCCACTGCCAGAAGTAACTTGCCGACAAACCCCAGTGCGGAATCGGCGAAGGCTGGAGTATTGCAATGACCATCACGAGCGCCACTGTCAGAATACCTTTTCCCTTGAGCAGACTGGAGATCAGAAAAGCCATCGCGGGCAAGAGCAAAAATTGCAAGACATCAAAGACAAGCAACGCTTTTTGATAGCTCAGCACGAGCAGGGGGAAAATAAAAATCAAAAATGATGGCAGGTACTTGAATGGCTCGGAGGACGGAAAAATTCTCGGCCCTCCATCATGCAAGGAGCCGGGCGTGTAGAGGTTTGACGGATCGTGAGTGAACCTCCAGGCTGCCGTGTAGTAAGCCGAAAAATCCTTTGCCAGATCCTGATTTGCGCAGCATCCAGAGTTAATGATGGTTGTCTCGGGATAGGCGAGAACAAACGTATACAGGTTGAATGCGATGCAGACCGAGACTATGAGGATGAGAACCGCTTTTTGTCTTGTTGCGCTCTCGACTACCAGCAAGGAAACGCTTCGCCTTTTCGTTCAGAAAAGTACGAAAATGTCGTGCCTATTTAGCCATAGAGCTGTCCATTTTCCTACAATAGTTCTAGATCATTGATTATTTCGAACCAACAGGTACACTCGGCCTCCTTGTCGAAGCGTAAATGAATATCGACGCGATGATCCCCGCAATGATCAGAGC
>JBOGRL010000273.1:0-1991 GCA_050749505.1 Nitrososphaerales archaeon | reverse complement strand
TACGGCTGGGTTGAATCTTTCTATGAAACCAACCGTCAGGAATGCCCCAGAATCCTTTGCGATCTCGACCAGCCTTTCTCCATCGGCGGCTGTCGCGGTCATCGGTTTTTCTACGAATGTGTTGATCTTTCTCTTCAGAACCTTCGAAGCAACTTCAAAGTGGGCAGTCGTAGGTGTACAGACGGTAACCGCATCTAGACTTTCATTTTCTAACATCTTGTCAACCTCCGTGTATGACTTGCAATCGTATTTTTCAGACCATTGAGCAGCTCTAACCGAATCAATGTCGCACAGACACGCGAGAACTCCCAATTCGCTAAAGACTCTAAGATGGTTTTTTCCCCAGCCTCCAGTCCCGACCACTCCTATTCTCAGCTTTTCCATATTTGATTTCGTCATCCGCCTTACGATACAAATTCAACGGGGAGGTTAGCCCGCATCATGTGCGATCTGCCCATATTGATTTGTTCCTCATATAATTGAGTTAGCTTCAGTTCGGCACTTCCTGATAGGAATATCATGAGGTTTGTTTTCTCAACTCCGGTTGGAAAAGTGAACCCGTCCTTCATTATGTTCAGGTTTTCAATGTCTGAAAAATAATCTCTAAGCCTTTCAACGAGATCAGCCGAGAGGTTAAGCTTGTCGCCGCGCATTTCGAGTGTATCCGCGTCTGTGAAGAGCACGATCTTCAATCTAGCCGCTTTCAGTTCCCTTGTTCTGACGAACTCCCTGACCCGCTCAACCAAGAACCTGCCATAGCTCTCTATGCTTTTGCTTGCCCCAGAGGCAAGGTACAGAATCGGGTCGCCAGTTTCAAGCGAGTCCAGGATAAGATTTAGATCATAAAGGCTGGCACTCAGGTCTTCAGCATATATCTGCTTGTAATCTCGAGGGCTATCAGCAGCGGATTGAGTCAAGCGCCTCGCTGTTTCAAAAGCCGAAGCAAGACCAGAGTATTTTGCGATAACTCTTTGTGCGTGAACAAGTTCGGCCTTGGAAAGGGTCATCACTTCAGCAGAGACGCCTGCATCAGCTGCAACTGCTATGTGAGGAATCTCTTTGTTGCTGCTGCTCACGCAACCAAACACAGTTGGTTTGCCCAGCTCAAGGGGTGAATATGCAAAGCTAAACTCCTTGGCGTTTGTGAGTCCTGAAGCGTGCTCTATCCTCTCGATTATCTCCCTAGTACCGGATATGCCGGCTGGCAAGCAAAAAATGAATAGCGTCCCCTGATTCATGTTTTTGGACGATTCGCCCAGCTTCGTCTTTACCTCGGCGAGTATTTCCTCATCCTTTCTCCGTAACTTTGGCGTAAAAAAAATCACTCTGGAATTCGAGATCGATTCCCTCGATGATTTTATCGTCATGAGCACTTCATCTGAAAGAAGAGAGCGAAGGTCGCGGTAGTCGCCAGCAATTTCTGGACGGAGCTCCATCGCGGTGCCGAGCGTCTCGTCTATCATCGAAACTTTGTATCCTTTTGAGGCGAGCTTTGAAGCAATCTGATAGCCCTCAGAGCTGAGGCCGTACACGACGACGGATTCCTTGTTCAGCGTTGGCTCGGGAGAAGAATCCGCAGACATGAGATGCCCTCCACTTCATCATGACTGGCTTTGAAATAGTTATTCTTGCAGGTGAGCGAAATCAAAAACTGCTATAAACCAAGGCTTGGAACGATTGAACCCTCTGCGTTCTATCCAATGCACTTTCGAGCGTGACTAGAAAAACCCAGAACCGCGCAGCCCCATCGTCTAGTGGTCAAGGATTCGGGGCTTTGGACCCCGAGACAGCAGTTCGAATCTGCTTGGGGCTACTTTGTATTCGCCAATATAATACGTGACTTATCCCATCGTGGCATGACGGTTTACCGGAAGCTAGTCATCTAGGACTGGCAGAAAGCGGACCCCGAAAGGAAATTTAAGAACGGGCGGGGACTTCCTGAGAGCCTCCAAATCCCGTTGAATTCAACGAGATCGTCGACAGGTCTGGCT
>JBOGRL010000272.1:0-3059 GCA_050749505.1 Nitrososphaerales archaeon | reverse complement strand
GGTACAGTGACATGCTGCAGCCGTCCTGGGACGTCGGTGAACTGTAGGTCGACAAATCTGATCTCATCCTTCTGCATCTTGTTGATAACATCAGACTGCGTGTATTTTCTTGGGTTCAGTTTGCCGCCTTCTCTGGAATATGGCATTTAACGAATGTACACCGAATTCGCCAAAACTCGCCACACTAATTATTTAAAAGTACTGCAGTTGTACAAGTGTCTAATTGATCACTTTTTTATTGGACATTTTGATTGCCTCGTAAGGAAGGAGGAGAAATTGTCAAGAACTCGCAGAGCTCAAGAAAATGTTGGCAGAGCACCCCCGCTATGCGCGCCACCAGTCAAAACCGACGAAGGACACTTCATCCCTTGTTACGTCTGCGATCGCTATGATGAACTGTTTTTTGACAGTTGTTGCAAGCCTTCCGGCAAGAACAATATCAGTCGCGGTCATCTTGTTCGATGGGATCGCAACTCTGACAAGATAGGGAGCGTGATCCAAACCCGGGCCCCGCTCATAGGCAGCGAAATCGGCGCCAAACTTGACTCCAGGCGTCACGACGAATCCAGCTTCACGGAGTTTCGTGTACACCATGAGTTTTTCTCTAAACTGGAATACCTCATCACGACAGATTTTCTGAAGCTTTTCAAGCGGAACTTTCTTCCCCACCTGGAATATTTGGATGGTGGATTTGGAAGCGAGATAGTATCCCTCGAATAGATCTAGTATAATTGGAACATCAAACTCATTCTGCCTGGGCTTTGGGATCCCTATTGGTTTCCCGAAAAAGCCCGAAGAAAAAAGCCGTCTGGAATCCTCAATGTCCCACACGACCAGGCGGTTTTCGATCAGCTCGGCTTCCATCTTGATCAAAGACCAAGTGCCAAGATCGTGATGGCGTCAGTGGCTTTTAGGCAGTTGTCCACCAGATCTTCTATTCCTTGAATGATGTCTTTCAAGAGCAAAAGCTCCTTGAAGGAGTCGATCTCCGACATTATTTTGCTGGTCAAAATGCGGTATTTGTCGTCAACTTGTCTTTCAAGTTTCTGCACAGAATTCGATAGGTCTATCGCGTGGATCGGGTTTATTGCAAGAGCCCTGACGACTTCGTTGAGCCTCTGAACCGACTCCACGCTCATGTCGATAAGGTCTCGAAGCTCGTCAGCTATGCCTGCTTTTTTTACGGCTGAAAACTTTATTTGCGAAAGCTTGAACGCGACACCGGCTATGTGTCCTGACATCTCTTCGACATTATACGCCGTGCGCAAAAAGTCCTCCCGATTTATCATCATGGTTCCTATCTCTGCAAGTTCCCTTGTAAGCATCCTGCGAAGCTGCTCTGTGTCTTCTTCCGCTTTTCTGATCCGTTCTACAGAACTCTGAATCGCACTTGCATCGTTCTTGGTCAGCGCAATATAGAGTTGGACAAGCTCGCGTGAAGTATCTAAAACTCGTCTAACCTCATCTTGAAGGACTGCAAGAGTCTTCCTTCTAGCTTGAATCTCCGCTTCTCCACTGAACATCTTCTAAAAATAACCGTTTTGATATAACACGAGGTTCAATAAGTGCTTTGTTACGAGGCCTAGAATCTCATGTTACCTGATGCCGTTTGCGGAATTTGGATGGTTGGAACAGAGAAGATGGGATAACACTTTAAACCCGATTTCAATCTGTTTTGACGCGATTTACATTGTCGGCCAGGGAAGCAGTCAAGCCCACGAACATCATGTTCGTTATCCTGGGCATTTACTTTGCGGCAATCCCTGGTTTGGCACAGGGCTCGATATATTCATTGGTCGGAACATTGCTCTGTTTCATCGCAGCCGCTTTGGATCTTAGGAAAAACCTCTTCATTTCGAAGCCCTGGCGAGTCGCGACATCCGCTTTTGTTTTGGCCATGCTGGTAGCTCAACTAATCGCCAGCGCGAATTCAAACGAACCTTACACTCTTGTGGTCGTAGGTTCAGTAGTTCTGAACGTCATACTCTTTGTAATATTTCTTGGAGTGCTCCTTTCAACAACGCGCGGCCTCGTCAAGAAGCCCGAAGACGAGAAAGCCGATGTTGCGGAATCAAAGAAAGTAATGATTACCGCCTAATCCTTTTTTCCAATGTCTTTGAGAGTCCCTGCTCTCTAAAAACCTGCAAGCCTTGTCAGTGATTGGATCAGAGCGATCACAATGTCTCCGTAAAAAAGCATCACAAAATATCCAATCGTAAAAAATACGAGCAACGGGATTCCCGGAGTGACCCACGTGTTACCTTCTGTCTCGAAATCATCTTGGAGCATTGCAAAGTCGAACTTTTTGACCTGGTCACCCGGGCCTTCTTTAGAGACTGTTTTCTCCATCCCAAACTGGAACTCGCGTGGCTTGCCAAGCTGTTTGTAACCAAGAAAGCAAGCAAGAGCCTTTCTGTACCACGGCTCTGAAAATCCCTCGAAAATCGGCTGTTTTCTCAATAGCCTCGCAATGTTGAACAACAAGATTGCCATAGGCAGAAGGATTGAGATGAGCACTCCGTTTGTGAGCACGATCAGGGGCGCAACAGAGTATAACCCTACATTTGGAACAAAATGAGGAACAAGAACACCAACCACGACCAGAGCCTTCCCATCTGCACCACCGTAGAACCCAAAAAAATACAATCCCATTCCTATGACACCAGCAAGAGCGATTGAGATTCCGAGCGCGATTATCCCGGTTTCTCCGATCGCTACTTCATAGGCCTCGAGCGCCGCACCGACGATTCCAAATATTACCCAAACCTTATCTTCGACTTCTCGCTTCCTGAGATCAAGATACGACGTGTATAGCAACATCGCAGCAGCGAGCGATAGGTTCACGAACAAAAAATTGACGATCATCAGCTAATGGCTTCCCTTTGGCGCCTTGAGCCTAATTTGTCAGAGTTAAGCCCTTCGCATTCTCCCTGTTGAATACGCATTTATATTAACGAGGCGCACCTGCACTCGCATCAAGGTTGGGCGCATGATGAAAACTTGAGCGGTTCCATCCGGGATCTTAAAACGGAAGGCAAACCTTCTCTCGTTGTCGCTTC
>JBOGRL010000271.1:0-4858 GCA_050749505.1 Nitrososphaerales archaeon | reverse complement strand
CTTCTACGGACACTACCAAGGTGATGAAGAAAAATTAATCTCCACGGGTTTCCTCGCTGCTGAGACATCAATTTTGATCTTTCTTTGGCTCGGACAGACCGGATGAATTTCCTCCTCGTAGGCTCTCCTTATAAGATCGTAACGAGACGCATATATTTTCAAACCAATCGGTATCGAGCTATAGGCACCTCAGACCAACAGCGTCGAACTCAGATCAGAAGCGTGAAATGCAAAAAGCCGAGTGCCTCCTCCCTGATGACGAGTTTATCGCAGACCCTCTGCTAACTATCATCTTCCGGCTTTAATGAAGATGGCTGGTAGAATGTCCATTGAGGAGTTCCATCAAGGAAATTCGCAAAATCTCGCCGCATCAATGCAAAATGCTCTACTTGGGAATTGAGGAAATCGTCCAGTCTCGCGTACTTGTCAATTTCAAGCAGCATGGCGTACTCGAGCTCCGAGTGACTGAACCTCGTACAATACGTCCCACGATACTTCCAGCCTTTGGGAACGAGATCCTTCGAAGTTGTTTCTCTTTGAGTTATCCACTGAGCAAATTGCGCTCGACGATTGTGCTTTACATTGAAAGCAAGGAAGACTAGAATTGCCATGACGAGATTGCATTGATGCAAAGAAGAGAAAAAGAAGACTCATATTGCTTACTTTGTCGCTCTGACTTGCTGAATACGCATCATTATCTAAACTGAGAAGAACATGCCCCAGCTTTACAGATTGCACTACGCGGACCAGACGAAAATGATCTCTAGCTAGGAACGGAGTGGCCATTTCCTTGTTGCTTTTACATTGCCGCCTACAATACTGGTCCATGTACTTTTATGGCAACCGACGCACGGAATCGGGCCCTCGTAGTCATCATAGTTGCCATAAGGCTCGAACTCTGAACCGCAGTACGAACAAGTTACTGTGACCATGTTGCAAGACAGTAGACTGTTCCCCCTCGGAGGTATAAAGCTTTGAAAATTTAATACTACGGGAGACGATAAGGAAAGAAAGGATTCGGGAAGAGGAGCTGTGAGCCAATGGCAATAAAGAGCACTGACCTCCCTCCCGGGCAGTTTGTAGGAAAGCGCTGGATCATCTATTCTGCGATCGGCGAGCCGAATATCAGGCTGGAAGATTGGCGCCTGTCATTAACCGGTCTCGTGGAAGAGGAGCTCCAGCTCTCGTTCAAAGATATCCAAGAACTTCCGCAAGTGAAAATGGTCAGAGATTTTCACTGCGTTACAAAGTGGTCTATACAAAACGTTGCGTGGGAAGGAGTGCTATTCCGCGATCTAGCCAGTGCCGCGCGGGTAGAGCGAGAGGCCACGTGGATCATGTTTCACTCCGCCGACGGTTATACAGCGCCAGTTCCGATTGAAGATGCGATGGTGGATGATTCCATCATTGCGTTCAAGATTAACGGCGAAACCATATCGCCAAAACAGGGTTTTCCAGCTCGACCATTCATACCGCACCTCTACGGCTGGAAGAGCGCAAAGTGGCTTACGGGGATAGAGTTCATCAACGGTTACAGAGACGGTTACTGGGAGATGTACGGGTATCATGAAAGAGGAAATGTTCGAGAGGAGGAAAGGTTCAAAGGCCACATCGGAAAGCATGCTGTGAGACGAAGCATCGGCACCGCGCCCATCCGGTGAAATGCGTCGTAATCAGCTGTTAACCCCTAGTAGATACAGGCTTGATCCCTATTGATTTTTTGCCTTGTAAATGACTGTTGCCTGAAAACCGCTCATCATTCGAAGGGCCTATTTCTCAGGGAGATCCCATGGCTAGCTTATGGAATCGTCAGTACCTCTCCGACGTAGATTGTGTACGGCGGGCTGATCCCGTTTGTGCTAGCCATCTCCTGCAACGTGATTCCGAATTCCTGGCCGATTGAATAGAGATAAGATAACCACTCATCTTACTTTACTGTATGCGTGAACGAGCTGTTCGAGGATATTGGTATGATCAGCTGCTCACCCACATAGATCGTGTACGGAGGCACGATTTGATTAGTCTGAGCTATTTGATGCCAGGGGACGTTGAACTGTAGACCGATTGCATACAGGGAATCGCCGGGCTGTACGGTGTAGTAGGTAAGCTGCAAGACAGTCTTGAACACTAGAATGCCGGCTCCCCCGACCGGAACGAAGATGTGGTTGTTCACCGGATCAACTGCGACAGAATGAGCTGACGCGCCGGGCACGCCGGTGGGCACATTCTCTACCCACTTGTTAGTAAAGGCATTGATGATACCGAGCACCGGTGTGGAATTGCCCGTGGAATAGCCGTTGGATGTCATTGCGTCCGAAGCAAGATAATAGAGCCCGTCACTACTATCATACGCTACTTCGTCAGAACCGCCTACCTGGGTTATCGTAGCAACTATCCTTCCGTTGTGAGCATTCATGATCAGGCTTTCGGCGTGTACGGTATCGGTTATTTCGGTGCAGCCAAGAAGTAGATGATCATGCGGCCCAAGTACAAGACCGTTTGGCTGGCAATTGGTTACCGGGAACACGTTTATGATCTGCATGCTGATTGGACTGATTTCATCAACTTCCCCTCCGGGGTTTGCCGTCGTTGAGGGCAATGATTCGTAGAACATTCCATTATTGTGGTTCCAAACTGGCTGCTCTAAACCACCAATGGCATTAGGCAGATAGATGTGCCCGATCACCTGCTGTGTTGCGACTGAGATGAATGTGAGGAAAGGTGGAGTGTCGTGGTCATTAGCGACCAAGATGATGTTATTCCTCTGATCGTAGGCAATCTCATCAGCCCTGAATTGTCCACCGGTAGGAATGGAGTTGACTATCTTGTTCGATGCGAGATCTACGACCTTCACGGTACTATCTCCGTCTCCACCCCAGGCCTCCTGGAGTTTTGGAATTACTACTACGCCGTTCGGCCCAGAACAAGCAGAACCACAGGTTACATTCACGCCAACAAATCCGGTAATCGTACCGAGGAAGCCATTGCTCAACGCATCGATCATATCTATGCCTCCAGCCGTCCTGTCGGCTAGGTAGTAGATGCCGTGCGCATAGAAACCGATATCGAAGCTCGAAGCATTGGGTGGATTGATCGTCGCGACGAGGTTCGTTGTCGTAGGGGTCAAAGCATGGTGGTTGTTAGGGTTCGCGGCACCGCCCGAATCTGCAGACGCTGAGGAGGCAATGACTACAGGACTCATCAAGAACAAAAGCAAGAGAGTCAGAGAGACCGTAATAACCAATTGAACTCGTTGCATTGCTAAAAAACCACTCGCTCCGCACAAGCTCTCAGCATAAACAGGTTGTGAATATGTGTGCTAAAATTCAGTTAGCACGTTATTTTCGCGAATTGTAATTCTTCGAACTGCCCCTCAGGGACCTTTACTTGGCGAATCTCGCCTTACAGCCCGCTTTTCCCTGCTGGGCGCAGCAACCTGAGAAATTTCGGATTTATCATAAGAGTTGATGTTTAGTGGTTTGAATATTAGGCGTTGTTCACCCGTGTTACGTAGCATAGTTACCGGACTTCTCATTCCTTCAAGAATACGGGCTATTACATGAGGATGAGCGACCTAATAAATTATCGAGCAAAGCAACCCTACGATAATTAAAAAGCTCATTGCGCTAGGACTTACGCAGTTGGCCGAAAAGCTTTCGGCCTAGTTAGCTCTCTCCTGTTTACCGTCCCTTCGAATTGTCCAACCTTCCAAGATGCAATGACGAAGATTACATCAACTTCCTCATAGCAGCTCAGAAGCAATTCACGTGCACCGAGGCTGCAAGATCTCAGCCGGACGAATCGTCTTCTTCTTCTTCAATTTCAATCCCGCCAGCTCATGACAGCTTCACTCGCTTTCTACAGAGGCTCCCCCAAGACACCGAGGCACTCTGGAACGAAGCAAGTGATCTGATTGATCCGAACCAAGGTGTGCTGGTAATCGATGACACAACCCTCGACAAGCCATACGCTGAGAAGATGGATTACGTGACATACCACTGGAGTGGGAAACACCATTCTGTCGTCAAAGGGATAAATCTCATCACAACACTGTGGACGGATGGCAAATCGCTCATTCCATGCGACTTTCGGCTCTACAACGCCTCGCTCGACGGTCTCACAAAGAACGATCACTTCCAAACCATGCTCTTGAATGCGAAGAATGAGCGTGGAATGCGCCCTAGCTACGTCCTGTTCGACAGCTGGTATTCAAGCCTAGAGAATCTGAAGCTTCTGAGAGATGAGCTCGGCTGGCACTTCTTTACTCGCTTGAAGGAGAATAGAAAGGTCAGCCCCGGCAGCAGAATTCGGAACCAGCCAATCAAAGAGGTTGTAGAGATACCACCAGAAGGCAGGGTGGTTCATCTGAGAGGATATGGAATGATCAGGGTGTTCAAGAGAGTTTCTGCAAAAGGAGACAAAACAGAATATTGGGCGACAGATGACATCGAAATGGGCAAGGCGAAGAGTGAGGAGCTATCGAGTGCTTCGTGGGGAATCGAAGAGTACCATCGCGGAATCAAGCAATGTTGCGGGATCGAGCGAGCTCAGGTCAGGAATGCGAAATCCATCCTGAGCCACGTCCAGATGTCGATCCGGGCATTCATACGTCTGGAAATGCACAGGTTGCAAACAGGAATGAGCTGGTATGAAGCAAAGATATCCATAATCAGAGGAGCAGTTTCAAACTATCTCAGACAGCCAATTTTTATTTTGTGCTCAACCGCGTAAGTCCTAGATATATTGACTATATACATCAGTCGATCAATAGATGACACTTTCGGTTCGCCTACGCCATGACTACCGGTGCTGTCCGCGTCAGTGTTTGTGTAATGTAGTTGACGAAGAATCTTATCAT
>JBOGRL010000270.1:0-3359 GCA_050749505.1 Nitrososphaerales archaeon | reverse complement strand
AACTAAAGGAATAAAATCAGATACAACGGAAGAACGCATATAATTTTATCGGATGCGATATGGTTTCGACCTTGAAAAAGACAGCCCTCGAAGATTGGTTCCATTTCCTAATGTCATCTCGTACATCTCTCCGTTTAGAATAGTTTAAGAGCAGAGCTCTCGAACTTGTTTAGGAATTGTCTGCAGCCAGCGGCTCATCGAGTGGCGGACTTTACTTCATAGCTATAATTCTGTTATTTATTGTCATTAGAATTAGAAGGATAATCAACGGGACCAATGTGAGCTTTGCGAGGACGATAGGTTACTCTGCCTGGTACATAATTTTCAGCATCTTGGTTCTTTCAGGATCTTTCTTCATTGGAATTCCCACCACTTACTTTATCATGTATCCGATTTTATTCCTTGCCGCGTTTTACGCGGCATATGAGCTCGCGGGCAGGCAACTAGTATTCTGGAAATCCAACGGAAGCGTCTATTCCAAAGGCGGAATCATCATATACTTGATTTATGTCGCGGGACTATTATCTCGATTTGCGATAGGCTACGAATTCATCGGACCCAACTTTTTCTTTTCATTCTCACCTCAAGCTCAGACCTTAAGTTCAACCGCAATTGCGGCGGCTGTTGTAACCGACCTGCTTTTGATGGCGGGTGTGGGTCTGCTTTTTGGCAGGAACATGCGTATCCTCAAAACCTACATGGGCTTCAAGAAAGGAAATGTCGCGATTCCAGAAGAGCCATCAACCCAAGGCGACACGAACCCTTCTTCTTCAGTGCCATCCTGAGAGTTTCATTGCTGCGACGACCTTGTTGGTGGCCAAAACCAGAGCTGCGCGCCTGGGGTCAATGCCCTTTTTTTCAGACAAAGAAAGAACTTCGCCAAAAGAGTGTACCATCTTTTGCTCGAGTCTGCTGTTTACTTCCTCTTCAGTCCAGTGGTCTCTGTTCAGGTTCTGGACCCACTCAAAATACGAAACGAGAACTCCGCCAGAGTTTGCAAGAATGTCCGGTATCAGAGTGACGCCTCGCCGTCCGAGTATCTTGTCTGCAATCGGGGTCGTCGGGCCGTTCGCCGCTTCCACGATTATTTTGGCTCGAATCTTGCTGGCATTATTTCCGGTGATTTGATTTTCAAGAGCAGCCGGCACTAGAATATCAGCTTCAGTTTCAAGCAGCTCTTCGTTTGAAATTTGTTCGACGTTTGGAATCCTGTTGACTGAGCCGAGTTTTATAGAATTTTCAAAAATGGATTCAAACGATTGGTCAAAGTAACCCCTTCCTGAACCTTTCTTAGGCTTCGCCCCGCCCACAACGTCACTAATTGCAACGATTTTTGCACCCATCTGCATCAGTGTCTTCACAGTATTGGAGCCGACGTTTCCAAACCCCTGAACTGCAACCGTAATTTCTTTCATGTCTTTCTGCAGATATTTTTTCACCACTTCCCTCACGCAGATTGCGACTCCTCTTCCAGTCGCCGCGCTCCTTCCTTCCGAGCCGCCTATCTCGATGGGTTTGCCCGTGACACAGGCCGGCACGTTGTGGCCGTGCATCCTAGAGTACTCGTTCATAATCCACGCCATGGTCTGCGCGTTCGTATTGAGGTCGGGCGCCGGAATGTCGATTTCGGGGCCGATGTCGCGCTCGATCGCAGAGGTATATTTTCTTGTCAAGCGCTCCAGGTCATCATTGCTGAGCTTCTTCGGATCAACTGTAATCCCTCCCTTTGCCCCTCCAAATGGGATATCTATTACGGCGCATTTCCAGGTCATCCACATCGATAGCGCTTTCACCTCGGTCAGCGTCACGCCTGGGTGGTACCTCACCCCACCCTTGTACGGGCCGCGCGCGTTGTTGTGCTGCACCCTGTAGCCTGTGAATGTAACAGCGTTGCCGTCTCCGAGTTTGAGCGGCAAAGCAACCGTGACCTCCCTTCGGGGGTTCTTGAGCATCTCGTAGTACTCTGAGTCTATGGAGACAAGATCGGCGATCGAGGCTAATTGAGCAAGTGCGTTGTCGAACGGATTTTCATGTTCTTCCAAGGCATTGGTCCATTGGGGGTCAAGCTATATAAAACTGGAAGGAAAAATGGGTTGCTACAGTGCGCCTGTACTCGAATTTCAACCTTCGCTACAAAATTTAGAAATAGTCCGTTTATGAATTTTTGACCTATCCAAAGAGTCGCGCGGAATTAAGGTTGGTTCTTGAATGGAGTTAAAACACGAAGAAAAAAAGTCGCGCCTCAGGCATCTTCGGCTCTTGGTCTATCTCCTGCCGATTCTTGCAATAGTAACCGGGTATGCGCTGATCATAGTTGCGACCCAGGAGACGTATCCATTTACGATTGTCACTGGAACGAGCATGGAACCCACGATAATGCCGGGCTCAATTGCCGTCATAGATAGGGTTCCATTTAACCAGCTCAAGCAGGGAGACGTTATCGTCTTTGTTCCGCGTGTAGCATTGATGTATTCATGCGACGGCACGCCAGGCTCATCGCTCACATCAGAAGCTGGAACTCCTTGCTTCATCATACACAGAATTCTATCGATTCAAACTGATCCTCAGGGAGTAAAGATAATCACGACAAAGGGCGACAACAACCTGGGCTCTATTCCTAATTACGATACTGGCATCAATTCATCGATGTACATAGGCAAGGTCGTGCTACAGTTTCCGATTGCCGGCTACGTTACGGTCTCGCCGTACAACGAATACATCGCATTCGTCATACTGGTGATACTCGTTAGCCAGCTGCTATACGAGAGGAAACATTCAAAGAAGCAGCCCGTACAGCAGCAACAGGATCAACCAGCGAGGGAGTCAGATTCTACAACTCTTAGCCCTGCCTAAATTATTTTCTTTCAAACTCTCCAGTTCCCTGATGAAGCTTCCAGACTTCGATCCGTGCTCGAGCGCACGCTGAAATTATGTGGTCGTTTATCCTGTAGCAAACGATTCCTGCGCGGGCAGTACCCGGCTCTAGTTTACGCATTTTTTCAAAACCCGATACCAAGCGTAGTATTTGCCCCACGGCCGAGTCTGAAGCCTCCCTTTCAGTCTCGACTATCAAAAATCGTCCGTCTCGGTCTCGAAAAATTAGATCGGTCTTTCCCGTTCCAGTATCAAGTTCAGCAGAAGATTCTAGCAAGAGTCCTTTCTCCAGACTCTCAGGGTCTTTAGAGAGTACCTTGATCATCAAGTCCTCCATCTCTCCCTTTAGCTCAACTATTGAGGGAAGATTTTCATTGAGAAACTTAATTCCGTCCAAAACTCCATAATATCTTTCTCCTACCTTGCACGGAAAGACGTACACTGGGTTTGCATTCTCTTTAACGAGTATCACGGGCGTATTTTGC
>JBOGRL010000269.1:0-3746 GCA_050749505.1 Nitrososphaerales archaeon | reverse complement strand
TGCACCTCTTATCCATTCCAGTATCAAATCCCATCTGCCCCCTTCCCCATAATTGCCACTTCGGCCTGTATTGAGGCGGCCTCTCCTGGAAAACAGACAATCTGGCAGCTATCTCGGGCTGCCAAACTACAAGCATTCGTCGAGCGGTTTTTGAAGTTGTTGTGTATCCTATCCGCCAACCATGGGCGGCGTCATCTGGATTGTTTCAGCTTTGCTATCAAATTCGTGAAGCTGCTCTCCCACCAGTTGCTGCTCCTGCTGGCTGCGACTTGCCCTCATTAGTTTGAAGGCGGCGTATCCTTCAGTTAGTTTGTCCTCAAAGATTTGTTTTGCTTTTCCTAACGCCTTCAATTCGCTCGGATTCCACTCGTACGTCTGCCTACTTCCGTTTCTTCCCCCTAGGATTATTAGCTGCGACATTTGCGGGTCACTTTTTCAGCGGTACTGAGGCGACTCTCACGCTTTTATCAATTTGACTGTCAAAGAAATTCAGTGTTAGTAAAAATTTCTAAACATGATTTGTTGCTATTGCAGCCGGGCGCTCGATTCCTTGGCATGCGCGAGCAGAATAATACAAAAGATCTTTAGATCGGCACCTTATCTTTGGTATAGCTAATTCTTTTTTGACCGACTGCGTGCGCGGTTTAGATCTTGCGATTGCAAATCTGGAATTCTGGAGAGATCGGACTCTTACTCGGAAGCTGCGCGAGAAACTCGTGTACATAGCTCGTTTTCGGGTTTGCCGCATTCAAAATTTCGATCGACGGAGTTTCTGCATAATGACTGAAATTCACCCAGCCTGATTTTGGTTGGAACACAACTGATTTCATCCAGTCTTCCGAAGGTTGTAGGTACAAAACCCATAGGTGAATAATGCAAATTGGAAGAGTACGATGTTCTGCGGTGTATAGATAAAGGACTGGAACCTTTCGGATCTCACGTAAAGCAGACGATTTTCTGGAGAATGGCGATATTGCACGACTCCACGCAGAGCCGGGTCATTGCAAATCCGGGGATATTGTCGATAGTCCTACACGAGTTGCTCGGCGATAGCGCTAGCGGTATCGAAAAGTCGATCATCAAGGAGATACGACGAGTTTTCGACTTGTCGGTTGAAGAGAGTAGGACACTGACCGATGCGATAACGTCGGCTACAAAACAAGTTATCCTCGTGAGTTCGTCCTAATCCGTCTCGTCTCGTCTCGTCAGTCAGTTTATTTTTGGATGGGAAATCGCAGAGCCAGACTCGTTTTGTGCGGCGAGTTAACAAAAAATCAAGAAAGGATCAATTGTATGCTCGTGTTCTCCGGTTCGAGACAAAGAGGAACGGATGGCTCCTTCGTTTAGCTCTTATTTGGATCCGATTGGACTACGTCTTCGATCATTTGCGCTGTGTTTTCCATGTCATCTACTTCAAACACTATTTTCTTGTAATTTTAACTCTCATGCGTCAAAGTGACGCACTTGTCTGGCTGTGCATTTGGAAAACGACCAGCCCATCAGCTGTAGCGAACCTTCCTCCCTCAACCCACTTGGAAAGGCAGTGTCGCTCATCTGTAGGTTGGAGAAAAGATCGCGAGGGATTTTTTCGGTCGAGACTCGAAACCAGGTGGTCTGGTGGAATGGTGACGCTCCTCTTTTGAATCGCGAGTATCTCGTCCACCGCGTGCAACTCAAAGTTCGGATTTTCCCGTCTATTCTTACGCTTCGGGTCAATCCGAAAGAATGTTTTGATCTATCGCTACTTTTTCAAAGTTGTTACCGATTATCCTATTTAGTCAAAGAAATATCACAAGAGAACTGCATGTAAACTCATGTCAATCTTTGGGACGACTAATATCTGGCAGTTCTCTCTCTACGGGTTGAACGCGCATGTTGAATCGCATGAGCAGCTTGCTGAGCGTTTCATGCCTTCACAGTCAGTCCGGGCATCTGAAGATCTGGCCAAAAAATTGACGATTATTTTTGCCGAGTGTGAACGCGCGGATTAAATTAAATAAGACTGACAGAATGGTCGAGCGACGCACAATTGGAAAATATTGAATACCTCATCATTGGTGGCGGACTATCAGGAGGCTATGCTGCAGCTGCAATAAGAAAGCGTGACACGAAAGGTCGAGTTGCCCTAATAACCGACGAAGCACACATTCCTTATGACAGAGTCCCACTCTCTAAAGGATACCTTGAGGACAAGATCAAGGAGGAAAGCTTATTTTTCAAGAAGCAGCAATTCTACGACGGAAACAAGATAGAGCTCTTCACCGACCACCAAGTGATAAAGCTGGATGCAAAAAACCGGCAAGTAGAGCTTGGGGACGGCCGAATGATATCTTTTGGACGACTCTTGCTAGCCACCGGCGGCCGTCCGAGGAAGATTGCAGTTCCGGGTTCCGACCTTGACAGAATCTACTATTTGAGGACGATAGAAGATTGTCTGCAGCTCAAGGAGGCAGCCTCAAAATTTCGCAGCGTTGCAATAATAGGAGGAGGATTCATTGGCTGCGAACTAGCCGCCGCATTCAGATCCAAGGGACTGAACCCCACAATAATCGAGATGGGGCCATACCTGCTGAACATGGCTATTGATGAGGAAAGCGGCAAGTGGCTCGGCGAGTACTTAGCAGAACGCGGCGTGAAGGTACTTGTCAATTCTACAGCCGCGCGGTTCATGAATGAAAATGACAAAGTTACTGGCATCGAAACAAAGAGTGGCGAGAGTGTCAAAGCGGATTTCGTTGTGGTCGGCGTAGGCATTGCTCCGAACACAAAACTTGCAGAGGATGCTGGCCTCAAAGTCGACAGAGGGATACTTACGAACGAGTTCCTCGAGACAAGCGTCGAAGGTATTTATGCTGCCGGAGATGCGGCAAGATTCTATAGCCTCTTATTTGAAAGACATCTTCGGCTGGAACATTATGATGTCGCAGTAAAACATGGAAATATTGCTGGCGCAAACATGGCTGGAGCCAGAGAGGCGTATCTTGAGTTGCCATACTTTTTCTCTTACCAGTTTGACCTCAAAATCAACGCCTACGGAGATCTTTCCCATCGAACACGAATAGTTAAGAGAGGAAGTCTGAGCGACAAAGAAGGGTTTTTCCAGTTCTACTTTAACGAAGACAGGATAGATGCAGTACTTTCCGTAAACAGAGGTTTTGATGAAATCAAAAAAGCCAGAGAACTCGTGACGCGGCGAATAAGATTTCCAGAGCCTTCAGAGATTTCCGATGAATCAAAGACTCTTGAAAGCTGGCTGACTAATTCCTAAGCAACTCGCTCCCAGATTACTTGAGTACGAAACCAAACACGGTTGTGTGCTTTTTGATTCCCGAATGCATGATACCTGACGGTCTTAGGGCCGTTACCTACAGAATGACCCACTACCTTTGCTCATGACAAGTTATTTTGCTTTGTCTTCAATTTCAAAATGCGAGGGTCTAATCCCCATGCTTCATTCACTTGCCGTCCAGCCTGAGTCGCAATGGGAGGTCTCAAACTGTGATTTTTCTAATGAGGGGAAGGATCTTTTCAAGGGAGAGCCTGCATATCCGGCGAATGGATAATAGTAAGCTCAGCGAGCACTCACTTATGATCTCGTCTTGCCGCCGTGGAGCGGCATTTTCCAGAAGAAGGCAGGAGAAAACTCGATGCAATTTTTTCTGCGCGCAATCCTTGATTGCTTGCGATGTATCTCCAACAGTTTCTGGCTAGTTCAATCATCTTTTATGGTGCCATGAGCATCAGCG
>JBOGRL010000268.1:0-4209 GCA_050749505.1 Nitrososphaerales archaeon | reverse complement strand
GAGCATGACGCTTTGGGTGGTTGCGGGACAAAGGTTTTCAGTAGGGGGTTAGAATTGTAAAGTTTGCTTAATTAACTTGAAACTGTCGCTAGAATTGAAAAAACAATTGTTTGGTTAAGATGCATGTTAATTGTTTTACTAACACTTGGTGAAACGCTCGCGCTGAACTTTTTGAATTCTTCGTCTCGACTGCTCTATGCACGATTTAGAGGGTTTGAATAGAATACCTAACAACAACTCTGAGGTTACATGTATTTCAGAGTGTGGAGTCGCCACTTCGATAGACTGCAATGATGATAGTGTTGTTACCGCCCGCGCGTGTAGTTCACACTGTTAGGGTTGGTGTCCAAGTTACACCAATAACCACGGCGCTGTTACTTACCAGATCAGAGACATAAAGAGAATTCGTAGGAGCGTCTATTTGGTACTGAATAGCCTTTGAATATCAGGTCTGAGAAGAGATTCTCTAGCACTTTGAAGTGCTTCTTCCTTTGTTTTTCCAAATGCGAGCAGCTCAACACCACGAATTTCAGATCCTTGATAGAAAAGATGATCGTCATTGCCAGCATCAAACTGGCAGTTTTCATTCATATCGAAAGATCTACGCGGGAAACAGAAACCAGAATATGGCATCAGGAGCAGGTTGGAATCAATCCACCGAGGTACTATAGCGATGCTTAGCGGCTCCGGTCGCCAGGGAACTATGTCCACCGAAACATTTACTCCATTGTCGACTTCGTGAACGTCATACGAGAAAGTGAGGTCATTTGCGCTGATTTTTCCGTAACTCTCAAGAAGTGCGCCTGCTTTGAACGCGACAACCTGTTCAAAATTGCAATCATACTCTTCATCGGAAGCACGTGCTTTGGAGGGCCCTCTGATAATTCCTCGGCAGTTTTCTGACCCGCATTTGCACGATAGCGTGAAAGCATCACCTTCGGGTATCACAGTATTATAATCGAACAATATCTCTTCTCCTGTGTTGATGTCCTTCAGAGCAATGAATTCCAGTCCATCCTTTAACATCATTACCATCGCATTTGGGCTACACGAATGGTTGATGTTTTTCTCTGGACCGTCACGTGGTACAAGCCACTTGTCTCCGACCTTGATGTAGTAACCGTAATATTTTTCACCCGGCTGCGCGGGAGTCGAGACCATTTCGCCTTTCCATGACGCAACAATCATTCCCTTCTTGATATCTGATGACGTGTAGCAGCCATTACCATGAATCTTGGACGGCTTGGCGTAGAGCAACTAGTTCACAAAAGATCAAAGCACAAATAAGCTCTTCAGTATGTATCCGAGAACCGACCTCGCCCTCTGGGGATTAAACCGCTCTTAGAATGTCTCATCGAGAGTCGGATTTAACCTGATGTTCAAAAATCAAGCAAGAATCGCCCCGTCTCTGTCGATAGATACCAGACTAACAAGATCAGCGCAAAGCGCGTTATCTTCATATGAATCGTCGGCGTCTTGTGGAAGAAGGAGAAAAATTATCCCGTCGTGAGTTGCCAAGCCGTGCGATGCTATGCGCCAGGATGAGGCGGTGGTCTTTGACCTGGACAAAATCGAAAAGGTCCAATCTTCCCTTTTTCAGAAAATGACCGCCAGTCGAGTCGAACGTAAAGTGCAGTACCCTTTGGGAAATTTTTCCCTGAGGTTTGCTTTTTAGCCTTAATAATTGTGGCGGTGCTGGTGTCCCTCTTGCCCGGAGAGAAAGTGCTGCTTCAATTCTGTCTCATCTCGGTATCGTCCCTCGAGATGCTCGCTGCAGATAAACGTCCAGCGCCCCTCCTCCAAGAGGCCTGATATCAAACCGGCATAGAGACGAAGCTCCGGCTCATCATGCTTTACTTTCTTGACCCGCGTGTGAAATTCTTTCGCTTCCTCCTCGACGGGATCTTTTTCTTTGCGAGTCATTCCTCTTATCTTTCTTCTTTGCTGGTTCAGAGACACATTGACTCTTGAAAACACTTGCCTATTGTGGGAAGAAAATATCGTTAATTTGTCATCCTGACCCCGACTGCCGGGTCGCCTCGGATGGTCCAGAGCCAGGCTGACCAGAATCCTAGACCAAAGTAATCCGGGCGATGTGATTACAACGAGTAGGGGAAAGCTACCTTTGCGAACGAAACCTCTGGAGGTTTTTGAAAGGCCGTTTTATTATTGGAAGGTCGATCTGAGAGTCGTCGTGTTCTTCCAAACTATTTGCAAACTCGCGAAAAATCTGAACTTGCTCAGTACGAGCATACTTTCTCAGCTCTTCCCGATTATCGCATCTGGAAAGAGCGTCATTCGGGGTTTGCGTCAACGATTCCGCAAGTGCATGTTGTGATGAAACGCATTCGTGGACGCTGAAAGCATTCTGGGCAGGACAGTTTCATCCTTCAGGATAGTAATCTACTCCGAAATTGTAAAAATATCGCCTTACTAAGGGAAGAAACTAGAAACTAGAAAGGGCAGAGAGCGCCTAAGTCAATAGCTCTTCAAAGAGGCATTCTCATGGTTGCTCAGAAGCTTTTCATTGGTTTCCTCTCGAATCGATAATTATGAGATATTGCTTGAGAGGCAAAAGAATTATTGAGAATTTTGCCACGACCAATGATTACGTAATAAACAATCGCTTCCATTCAGAGTCTGATTCGTGAATTTCTCTTTTTAGGGAAATGCGATCCTCTCTTGTTAGTTTTCTGTTAAGATCCTCGATTCCGGCCTTCTTCCTTCCGAGCACCATTCGCGCAAATTCATCCTCGTCCTTTACACGCTTCAAGGGGGTTTTCATCATGAAGTAATTTCCCGATACCCTTCTTGCCTTTACGGGATAATTTGGCCTCCAGTACTGAATCAATATAGTCCCATTCTTGCTTTGCCTGTTGATTCTAGCCAGGTCGTACAACACCAATCCTAGCATAGAGTAGACGATCGTTGCATTCTTGTAAGATGCATGAGAAAAGTTCGCGTACCTTATTTCAACATTCTTCAGGCCAGAGCTCTCGACAGCCCACTTTGCTCTCCTGTATCTGTCGTAGTGATTCTCAAACCCTACCGAAAGTTTTACTCTGTGGGCGCTCCAAATACAAACGCGCCCATAGCCGCATCCAAGATCATAGAAGACATCGCTTTTCTTCGACGGTTTCAAGATTTGCAAAAGTCTCATGAATTCGTCTTTGGATGTAGCAATTGGCGAACCTCGCCAAGACGCCGCTTTTCTCAAGAAAGGGTCTACAACATTTGAAAAGGAATCTCTCGCCTTTTATGCGATTTCGAGAGTAATAGAAACTACTAGAGTTGGAGAAGAATTTCCTTAGGGAGGGATCTGCATGTTGGGCTAGATCTGGAGGGACATGGTTTGCCGCATTGGAATTTTGTTGAACGGTCAATCGATTATCTAATTTAGGGACGATGATCGCAGTAGGTGGGATTGCAAATGCGTCTCAATTTCGAGTCTTTGGTGAATAAAAAATCAAACTCCGCCCCAATGGTCTAATGAATCGGAAGGTCTCTGAATCCTCAGGTTCGAAGATTGCAAGAAAGACAGCAGTATGAATTTGTTTGCATCCATCGAATGCTGATACCAAGACAATTATGCAAATGTAAGCTCAGATTCTTTTGGCAGTTCTGCTGCACGCTCGCCTTGATTCCCATTTTGTAAGTCGGATACTCAACTAAATCTGTGCAGCCCAGCCCGATTTGATTTTTTCAAGCGAATCGGGATTCTCAAGCATGCTAGTATCAATTGCAGCAGATTCATCTGAAAGGATAACCGCGCGAATCAGCCTCCGTATTATTTTGCCTGACCTTGTCCTCGGTAGATCATCAACGATAATTATCCTGTCGGGTTCGAGTGTCTTTCCCAAGTCTTGTACGACCAGTGCCTTTGCGCTTTCGATCAGTCGGATGTCCTTCTTCGCACACGGTTTCAGCTGAATAAAACAGTGGATTCTTTCTCCCTTTACTTTGTCCGGCAGCCCTATCGCTGCCGATTCTGCAATCAAAGCGTGTGAGTTTAGCACAGATTCAATTTCTGCCGGCCCTACTCTTCGGCCCGCAACCTTGATCACGTCATCAGCCCTGCCCTCTAGAAACCAGTAACCTTGTCGATCAACAAACGCCCAGTCGCCATGATACCACTTACCAGGAAACCGTGTCCAGTAAGTTTCAATGTACCTATCAAAATTATTCCAGAAGCCCCGCGTCATACTGGGC
>JBOGRL010000267.1:0-2980 GCA_050749505.1 Nitrososphaerales archaeon | reverse complement strand
CTTTAGATACTCAAATTGAGCTTTCACGTCTCCACCCGAGATGCCGACTTCTTGGATCTGAGGAATCCCATTCGCCAGTCCTGTTTCATCTGGTACAATACCTACGAGTGCCGTAAAACTCTTGATCTGCCCAATGATTTCTTGTACTCGCTTTAATGCAGATTCAAACGCAGGTTTTGCTTCCTTGCTACTCTTTGAATAAGAAATTTTCTCCCTAACTTCATCCGTCAAATTATCAGCCGCGACATCGGTAAGTGCAAAATCAATCCCATTATTATGACCGTAAGCGCGAAAGCCGTACACATTCACAGCAGGAGCAGACAATACGGTCGCAGGATTAAACATGGGTTTTCCATAATTTGGAGTCTTTTCTCTATCATCCAAAGTCACGACATGAACCATGCCCACCTTGAAAGCCGGGAAGCCAGCTAGAGTTGGTTTTTCCACGCCTCGCCTAGTCCAATTTCTAACTCTGGGTATCAGAGTTTGATGTCTTGCTCTGGGTGCAAAAGCGAGAGAGCCTCGCCTTGGAGCGCTGTGCTTTCTATGACCCATCAGAAAAACGCCGTATTTCACGATTCCATCCTCCACGGCATTTAAACATTTAGACCGTTGAATATTCACTAATTTGAGCGGGGAAATCATTTACCAGCTTGCTGACTAACGCAAGTATCACTACCTGCTGAACAAAAGGAGGTAGCAACAGAGCTCAGGGAAGAAATTCGCGCTATTCAAAAGTTCTTCGAAATAAACGAATAGCAAACAAAATGAAGAATCGTTACAGACATACTTTGTGCTCGCCTGAGCATCTATAATGAAGAAGCCGCAGAAGAAGGCTCTCAGAATATTTTCTCCCTCGCTTCGTCTGACGCATATGCTCACTGGCTAGCAGATCTTGATCTCAGAATGAAGAGCAGAGTGTCAACTCTTCCTATAAATCTCTGCTGTTCAGGACGGAGTTTGATCCAGGAATTTCTCCTAGCGTGAAAAGCCCCTCGAAGAAACCTGCTTTTGCTAAGATGCACCAAATCCATCGCCTCTCATGACGCCCCATGAATCAACGTGCTGGATTAGAGCAGCAGGGACGCTTCTTTATTCCTTGAAACTGGATTCGAGAATGCTTCGAAGATAATTTTTCCTACAAAGAGAAATTGATGGATCAATAGCTTGTGGCCGATTAACCCCATCTCGCTCCGAAACAGGGAAGAGTTTCGATTAAGTACGACCGTTCCAAGCAGGCCTATTTGATTTCATTGGAAGCTCAACTCAAGGCTGGGAAAACAATCAAGCAATCAGGAGAAGGCCTCGCTCAGATTTGGCGTGGGAACTCTCTCTATTTTCGGCTCGAGTAGGAAAAAGGATTGCGAAGCTCAATATGGCGACATCGAGACCTGAAAGCTCGAGAGGTTCGGTCAAGTAGACATGATACTCGAAAGCATTTGATTGCAAGAGGCGATTGCATGGCCAAAACAAAGGGGCGATTGAAGAAGCAAGGAGAGTTAGTGATCAAAGTGTAAGCTACAGGCTTGAATATACGGCGCGGCAGCCTTTCACCTAGCTTCTGGCATGGAGGATGGTGAAAACCCCGGAAGGGTATTGATAAAGCAAGTAGCTTCGTAGAAATTACTACTGCGAATCAGCATAAAAGACTTGGATCCAGTCCAGCCTTCCATTAAGGTAACTGCCAGTTCGCTTTAACTGCAGAACTGGCAAGCGTAAGAGGAATCCATAACTATCGCGAACCTTTTACTCTAATTGCTGAAAATGTCTGAATTTGAGGCGGAAGAGCAGAGGCTCAGAAAGCTCTACGATCAAGCGCGAGTACAAGGGGATAAGAAGAAGAAAAAGGAATACAAGGAAAAGATCGTTGAACTGAATCGCCAACGAAAACAAACCTTGCGCTCGAGCAGAAGAGAAAGCGGAGCGTCTTCCCGAAGTTCTGATCCTGATTAGTGCCAAGTTCTTCTGAAGCATCGTGGGCGCTGTCAGATATACTTTGCAGCAGATTTCGCCCGGCAGGCTTCACATACAATCATAAAGAGCCGTTTGCCTTCCCCAGCTGGATATCTGTCCTGTTCCTTACAGGACATAGTTCCATCGTATCAGCAATAATGTGCTGAGCTGAGTTCCCTTATTTGCCAAATCCCGGATACGCCTATTGGTGACACTCGCAGGAACAGCTCCCCAGTTCATTGCGACAATCTTTGTGCCGTCCCCATTTACAATCCAGGGTCTTATAGTGCTCTAGCTCTATCTTTTTCCTTTCTAAATTATGGCAGTAACATCTACAATCTATCGCAAAAGTGCAACTTTGATGATTGCCGATTGTGCAGTTTGTTGATTTATATTTAGGCATAAAAGAGACCAAGTTTTGGTTATCTCGCGAAGCAGTCCAAAGCAATTAGATTAAAGTTTTGATCTACATCTTGGCGGCGAGACCTTCCTCTGCAAAATCTGTGACATCGACCGTCGCCGAGAGCTAAGAGCAGGCGACCGCAGAACATGTTAGGTGATATGATACTCAACGCGCGCTTACTCTTTGCTTCAACACAAATAATCTATTCGCAAGTAAAATTGCGGCTCGATGGAGACGTAATGCCGTGAGGACCGTGCCATGCACAGAAGATTATCTCTGGATGATTCCGACAATTTTCGATTGCCCTTCCAATTTAAAAGTGAGTATAATGCTTCCTCAAAGATCAAATGCTTAGAACCTAACCGCCAGGTTGAGAATCGAAAGCGAGCCAAGAACGGCTTCTTCGAGTCTAATCGTTTCTACGTTTTGAAATGGAAACATGTTGAGATATAGTGCTCTGAAATCTGAGATCCGCGCATCGTCCTGCTTTAACATTTTGTCGACGCCGGAGATCGGAGAGCCAAAGCAGACCAATATCTTCGAAGCTTTCGAGCAACTCCCACAGAATTCGTTCCATTTGCTTTGCACTGAATCGCCCTGTCTTGAAGTTAGTACCGTCAACTC
>JBOGRL010000266.1:0-3052 GCA_050749505.1 Nitrososphaerales archaeon | reverse complement strand
CAATCAAGACAATATTCGGTTTCTTTTGGTCTCCAATAATAGTAACTTGAACCCTGGAAAAAGATCGCGATATCGTTTTGTGTTTTTCGCCGATTTCAATATGTCTTTGAGAGATCTTTCCTTCGCGCATCGAGGGCGTTCAGAGACCTCTCTAGCAGACCGCGAAGATGATTCGCATCCGTATAAACGTTCACCGATACGCTCTCAGAGGAGAAAGTTCTCCGCAAATACGCGGCGAAATCTTCGCCGCTAGCAGTCCTGGCGAAGAGCCACACATTGCCTTTGGACAACATCGAATAACACGACAGAACTTCAAACACCTGCGTGTAATCGGCTGTCCCAACCGACAACTTGTTTGATGCGCTACTTGGGAGGACGATACAAGCGGCATCGCTCTTGCTAATTAGGTCAAGTGCCATGGAAAGGTCTCTTGTACTCTGTACGGTAGATGAGGCGTTCACCAGAGTTTTGTAGCCGAACCTTGTGACCATATCCAGCAAGGCATATTTTTCTTCATCAGTGGCGCCGCTCCCAAAAGAAACATACATGTAAGCCAAGGGATGACAAATGTCCGTGTCGCACGCAGACTGCAAACAGACTGGGCAGTGATCGTCGTATTTTTGATAAACAACCTGGGCGAGGTTAAGCTTCAGTAGTCCTGATATCGCAAGCGTCCAGGCCAGAATGGCCGCAAGCTTCGATATTACCTGGTCTCGCGGAGATCTCTTTCGATTTAGCATTGCCAAATCGCCAACATCCTTCATCATGGCCACGAGAGCATTCATCGGACTGAGTCTGGTATTCTCATTCTGATACAGTTTCGAGATAAACTCCTGCCACTCTCCAAGCGTACTCGGCTGTGAAAAATCAGCGAGTGATGCCTGTGACAACGCATTCTTCGCCCAATCAGGCCTCGGGGCGTTCTTGCCGTACTTTTGCCAGGCAAGCGAAGACAGGTCAATATTCAGCTTGTAGGCAAGTGAACAAATCCACGAGAAGACATCGGATAGGCTCGCCGCGGTCATAGTTCTGTCCTGAACCTCCATAGGATTGACCAGTTCGGCGACCTCCTCGACGAGCCTCGATATCATGTACTCGGTAGTGTGCTTGTCGTGTCTTTTTCCATACATACGCCCAAATTTTGTGAGCCACTCGTCGAGCGTGAGATTTTCAAATTCACGTGTGCTCAAACCGTTGTTTCTGGCATCAGACGCACGGACATCATTGATAGGTAGTTTGCTATCGTTGCCGTCTCGAATGACCCCTGTCATCGGCATTCAATGAATCTTCAAAGCCCAAACTAAAAGGTTTGCATCTCTAGATTTATTTAACGATCTTAACTTCTACACCAACTTTTCGCACTTCTTTAATGCCAATCTCCCTAGAACTGGTCTTGCCTCTTATACATGAGAAAAATTTCGAACAGCAGTGAAACTGGATGGGCTTTTGCCGGTAATTTTCACACCATTCCAAGAACTACGAAGTGTTTCAGCTTGGTGAGAATTTGAGTCAGCTGAATGCATCGAAGTCAGATCGGCTGGTGCATCTAGGGGGATCTGAGCATTACCACGCTGAAATGAAAAAGGAGCATCCCGACTGGAACTTTTGTCCCACGTGCAATGCCAGTCTTCGCGAGGTGAAGAAGGTAGAGGTCTTTGGCATCTTTCTGACGCACGCGGACAACAAATTTGTCATTTCTATTTCACTTTCACCTGACACGGGTACGGGCGTTGTAAGCCCTTTTTCAATGGGGGAAGTAAACAGGTTTCCCGTCTGGGCTGAAGCGATGCAGCTGGGTTCGCCTGGACTTTCAAAGGAAAGGTTGTTTGAAGAGACAATCGTCCAGCACGTGCTTCCGGCGTTTCGAAACGGGTTCAAGATTTCGCGGTTCAATTGCACCGCGGAGGATCAGCATCTGTTTACAAAGATCTTCATGAAATATGCGCAGAGAGATCTCGCTGAAAAATCTGTGAGGCAGATATCATCGGAACCAGACGACATGGAAAGCAAGCCGAAGAAGTTTGATGATGAAGGAAATACTCTCTTTGATACGCATCGCTCCATTCCACCGTTTGAGCGAAGTGAGAGCGGATTCAGAAGTCCTAACATGATCACTAGCGGCATCGCGGGGTTTGACAGGATTACAAACGGAGGGCTTCCAAAAAGAAAGGTCACCCTCATTTCAGGTCCTTCGGGTCTGGGAAAAACCATTTTCGCTCTGCAATTCTTGATTGAGGGGGCAAAGCGATCTGAAGTCGGTGTACTTGCACTTACCGATCACCGTCCCATCGAGGTGATTGAGGAAGCAGAAAGCCTGGGGATACCTCTGGTTACAGCGATCCGCGAGAAAAAAATATTCTTGATCGTACTTGATCCAAGGAGAACCTATGAAGCCAAGGGCATTCAGATAGTGACCGCTAAGAATGAAGCCAAATTTTTGAAAATTCTTGAAGATATTGTAACAAGGAGAAACGCAAAGAGAATCGTAATAGATAGCCTGACCGCTCTAATTAGTGCCAACAAGAAAGAAGAGCAAGAACAACAGCAAGATGTCAAAAAGAAAATTGTAGAAGTGACTGATCTTCTAGATCGACTTCAGACAACAGTGGTGGCAACGGGCCATTTGCAGTCTGGCACAAGATCGCTAACGTATTTTGGCGTCGAAGAAAATTTCGTCGCTGGATTGATCGTTCTTCGTACGACGAGCATTGCTGGCAAGGTTGTAAGGCATCTTTTCGTGCCAAAGATGAAGGGGACAGATCACAACCTGCAAAAATTCGTGTACGATATTGAGCCCCGTACCGGGCTTTCCGTTACGGATCCGCTCAAGCAATATCTCTCACAGGGTCGGCTGACTTCAAGCGAAACGATAAGGGATGCCCTGCAAATTGCAAACGTCCTGAAATCTCTTGCACTGGTCAATGTTAGCCCTCCAGAGATAGTTCAACAGACATCACACAAGAAGGTTGAAGATGAGCTCGAGGAAAAGCCTCGCAATAACCCTTCGGGAATTTCGTATGCAAAGCAAGCGTCCAAGCAGCCACCCATTGTC
>JBOGRL010000265.1:0-3867 GCA_050749505.1 Nitrososphaerales archaeon | reverse complement strand
CTTCAAAGCTGCGGAAAAGGCGCAACAGACTTACCAGTCGGGTAAATATGAAATTAAAAAGGTCTTCATGGATGGAAACGATGTCTGTGTCTGCAATGATGTCATTTGGGGAAACATGACGTTCCCTGCAGTCGGATTGTATCTCGTAGAGGATCAGAAAATACGTTCTCTCACCTTAGTTTATGACTCAGGACAAGCGAATACTGCGCGTCAAGGCTCCGGAAGAGGCAGGTAATGCTGCCCTCTAAGAGTTCGGGATTCGATAGAGCTTTTTCCGACATAGCTTGGGTAAACTGGAGGAAATAGTATTTTGATCCCAAAAGCAGAAGAAAAAATAGTTGCAAGAAGTTTCAAAGTGGGATGGAGTGGCAGCCGCGCTTCACAGCTTCGGCGGAACCGAGTTCCTCCTAGGGAGAAGGGAATTGGGCCACGTGCATGGGGATTCTTGGGCGGATATCGCTTTTTCCATGGAGGTCAGAAACCAGCTGGTTGAAGAAAAGAGTGTGCAGTTCTGTCCCAAAATAGGGGATAATTTACGCTCCTTGATTGTTTCTCCCAGAGTAGTCTCAGAATTATTGGTTTCTTCGATGACGATATGATTCGAAAGATGAGGCTTTCAGCGAGTCTTGGAAGGGCGGCACAAAAGATGTTTAGCTTGAGCATTTTGACGTGCTGGCATCATGAATCAACGCGTCATCCGTCTGTTGGTGGGTACTGGCAATCTGATGCGTACAAGAAGGATGCTCCATATGTTAAGGAAATGCCGCTAATCATCTCGTCGGCAAAAAGAACAGTACAAGGAATGGACGAAGCAACACGCATGGAAGAGGAGATTCTGCACTAAAGAACGTGCAGATTCCCCGCAACACTTCAAGGGTTGCATTTGAAACCGTGATCTAAAAGAGAGAAAATACCAAGAAGACTCCCGGAATTTGATCGTTATAGTGGATCTATCCTTTGGCCAGAATCTTGGTTTACAGGCTTAATCGCAATAGCACAATGGCAGCCGAACTGTTCGAAAATTAGAACAGCAATGGTGAAACGCTCTACTTCGCGGTCTGAAGATTATGGCCAAAGGAGCGTTTAGCCTTATGCTATAGACCAACGACCACGACAATTCAGATAGGTCGCGCTTGGCAAAGAAGCTTTACTATCGAATTCATACCTTCAGCGGAGCAAAGGCAAGTAAATTTCCAAGCGATTGCATAAAAGCGGAAATCGTACGGACACATGATAGTCTTTATATCAATTCCAGAATAAGCATGCGATCTAGATCATTCATGGACGAAGAGGAATCTCAGGAGATCCAGCTTACATTTGAGCATGCTGACCATACTGAGAGAAAAGTCGGCCCGCGCAACAAACTGAATGACCTGACCGGTCAAGAATGGAATTACGCGACGAGAACGGTTATCGAGACCGCATTTTCTGTCAGCGGGCCAAAAATCTGTCGCAGGCGAATTGCCTCGACGCACTCAGGAGATACAAAGGTTGAATACTCATCAGAAGTTCCTGCGTAGACCTTAAGCCTCCCAGTACCATTTTGAAGGAATTCTAGGTGTTTGACTTTGAGACCCCCGAAGGCACCGACTCTAATTCCAGAGGAAGCGAGAATCAAGACGACCACCTTCATCCTGAGATCACAAACAGAAAGCAGCTTTCTAATCTCCTCAATTCTAGGTGGCCGGTCATTTGCGACTTTTTTGTTTGAGGGAAGGACCTGCCTTATCTTTCTCCAATTCAAATCGACCTCGTAGAAATCAAGAAACGAATTGATCCCTGCAAATGGATTTACAAGAGTAGAGGGCGCAACTCTTCCGCGCTCTCTCTTGATAAATTCCACCAGCTTTTCTTCAGCCTTTTTCCTGTCAGATTTTGCGAACAAAAGAAAAGCATCTGGATCGCCTAAGACGTACATTATTCCTCACGAGTAGTTGACTCGAGTTGCACTTGTTCGCAATCTCTCAAGAAACTCTTGGAATCTTGAGAAAGAGACAGTTTCTTCAACCTGTTCCACGGATGAAGTGCTCCGTTGCCCGTTTGGGCATACACGTATTTGAACCATGAAATAGATGCTCCGGCCGGGATTTGAACCCGGGTCAGTGACTTTGGAGTTTCGTATTACGCGAAATTTCTCTCTGCGTTTATTCGCAGGCGAGAGGCCACTATGCTTTTCCGGTAAATTCCACTCTCTTCTTTTCCAAAAAGTGGAACGAAGGCCGGGCTACACCACCGGAGCTCTCTACTGATTTCTGAGGACGTTCTTTGCTGCGAGGCGGACGTCGGCTGCCTTGACAGTGTGTCTTCCGGCGTGAACAGAAAGCTCGATAGCCTGCCTTGCTACCTGAGATGCCATTTCCTCAAGGACGCGCCTCAGCTCTTCGGCCGCTTCGTCGCTCACTCTTTCGGCACCGGACTTTTTGATAATCCTATACACGGCCGCAAGACCGAATTCTGTCTCGGACAAAAGAAAGCTTTCCTCGGATTCGCATTCGCTCGAAAGAGCATATTTTAACTTTTGAGCACATCGAAGTTAAAAGTAAATATGGCCGAAGGATAGTTTTACAATCATTATCTTTCGTAGAATTAAGAGGGCGCAGAATACAGATTTGAAAAGAGTCGCAATAGTAGGGTTGGGGGTGGCTGGGAGCTACTTGCTCAATAGGCTCAGCAGAGAACATGATGTAACGGGATATGAGCGGCAGAATGAGGGTGAGTTCCAAGCCGTGTGCGCTTGGGGGACCTCGAAAAAAGAGCTTTCCAAAATCATGAAGCCCCTGGGGATCGATTTTGAAAAGTACGTTTTGTTCAACGGAAAGGAGATGAAGATAGATCTTGGGAAAGGCAAGTCTAGAGGCGTTCCGCTGAGGGGGCTGGTTACCTATGACAAGCACCAGCTCGAGGTCGACCTGACGGAAGGGAAGAACGCGCACTTTGGAGTCAAGGCGACGCCATCCATGCTTAAGAATGAAAACTATGACATGATCATCGATTGCACCGGCTTGCATAGAGCCTTCCTTCCAAAGATCAAGGACGACATGTGGATCCCCTGCGTCGAATACAAGGTAGACTACCCGGGTGGGAAGACCCCGTTCCGCGATTTCTTCATCAGGCCCTTCAACGAGCTTTCTGGATATTTCTGGTACTTTCCACTTGAAAACGGCTCTGCTTTCGTTGGAGCGGGCGATTACAAAAAGGAACAAAACGAAATTGTGGATGAGTTTAATCGCGAGAACCCGGGCAAGATACTCAAGAAAATCGGAAGGCCGATCAGGATTTCACCTCCAAAGTACTGTGAGCCGTTTTACATAGGCAACGTCGTCGGATGCGGAGAGTCGATAGGAACAGTGTTTCCTTTGCTCGGAGAGGGAATCATCCCGAGCCTCCAGTGCTCGCAGCTCCTTTGCGAGAACCTCGACAACTTGCCAGCCTACAGGGCCGCGGTTCTCAAAAAGTTCGAGTACTTCAACTACGTACATGACATCATCAAGCTCAAGCTAGCGGGTAAATTCAGCATGGTCAGGCAGCTTCCCATGATGCTCAAAGTCTACCGCGAAATGAAAAAGATGGAAGATCGCTTTGGGCTCGAGGTCAGGCTGAATGATTTCAAGGCCATTTTCTCGGCGTATTAGATGATTTCATACGAAAAAGCTCCTGATGTCGAAGAGATAGCTAAGCGCGTCATAGGCGCCCTATCGCTTTGCTACATCGATCCTTCCAGATTGTTTTTTTACAGGAGCAGGGGTTCGAAGTCAAGAAGAGTCCAGGCGAGGATCCACGGCATGGGAAGAATCTGGTTTGACGCGCTTGCAATGCATCCCCATTACATCATTGAGGTGATCTCCGAGGAGTACGACAACCTGGTAC
>JBOGRL010000264.1:0-5082 GCA_050749505.1 Nitrososphaerales archaeon | reverse complement strand
TTCATCAAGAGAGCCACGGATGAGCTTTCGCCCAACTGGATAATTTCAGCTTTCAGCGACAACGCAGGCATCATAAAGTTCGAGGAGACCTACTCCATCGCAGCCAAGGTCGAAACTCACAACCACCCCAGCGCAATTGACCCCTTCGGCGGCGCTGCAACCGGCGTCGGCGGCGTCATCAGGGATATACTTGGAGTCTGGGCAGAGCCGATCGCAAACACGGATGTGTTGTTCTTTGGAGAGCTCGATTTTCCGTACCAGAAGCTCCCTCGGGGCATCAAGCACCCTCGCTTCCTCCTGAATGGCGTTGTCTCCGGCGTCGGAATGTACGGAAATAACATGGGCATACCGACAGTAAACGGCGGAGTTTATTTTGACAACAGCTTTGCTGGCTATGCGCTCGTCTTTTGCGGATGCTTTGGCCTACTCAAAAACAGAAACTATGCGAGAAGCGCCAAGCCGGGTGATGTATTGGTGATCGCGGGTTCTCGAACAGGGCGCGAAGGAATACACGGGGTCAATTTTGCTTCCGAAAAAATAGGAAACGAGACTGATGAGCTGCGTCCCGCCGTCCAGATTCCCGACCCGATAGTAGAGGAAAAGCTTAGGCGGGCTGTCCTGGAGGTTGCAGATAGAAGACTCGCTTCAGCTATCACAGATCTGGGCGGCGGTGGGCTCTCCTCAGGAGTCTGCGAGGTCGCAAAAAACTTTGGGTGCGGGGCTGAAGTCGATCTTGCCAGCATTCCTCTGAAGATTCATGAACTAGAACCGTGGGAGGCCTGGGTTTCGGAGTCGCAGGAGAGAATGCTCCTTGTAGTGCCCGAGCAGACACTCGCAAAGGTACTCTCCGTATTTGAAAGAGAGGAGCTCGAAGCAGGAGCGTTTGGAAAGCTTGTGCCCGAACAAGAGGTCATCCTGAGAAAGAGACAGGAACTTCTCGGGAAGATTGATCTCAGGTTTCTTTTCTCTCCTCCGCTCCCAAACCTAGAAGCAACGCCAAGAAGAAGAGGAAACGGCGAAGGCCTAACGAAAGCAAAAAGCTTGGCTAGAGCCGCTCTCAAACAACCCAGTGACTATAACCAAGACCTGATCTTGCTTTTAAGCGCCCCGAACATAGCGAGCAAGGAAGGCATAGTCAGGACGTACGATCACGAAGTCCAAGGAAAGACGATAGTAAAGCCGTTCCAGTATCCGATGTCCGGGCCCAACGACGCTTGTGTCCTAAAGCCAATCATGAACTCCGAAAAGGCGCTTGTGATCTCATGCGGATACAACCCGAGGCTGAGCTCCATTGACACCTACTGGATGGCCGCTGCTTCGATAGATGAAGCAGTCAGGAATAATGTGGCAGTAGGCGGAAGGAGAATAGCTCTTCTCGACAACTTTGCTTGGGGCGATCCAGAAGACGCTGGCAGTCTCGGAGATCTCGTCGGGGCCGCGCGAGCTTGCTACGACGTAGCAAAGGGACTAGAGACCCCATTTATTTCTGGAAAGGATAGTCTCTACAATCAAACGCCGCTGGGCGATATTTCTCCGACTCTACTAATCACTGCGCTAGGCATAGTGCCCGAGATTTCTCGCTGCGTGACCGCCAATTTCAAGCAGGAAGGAAATACAATTTATCTTGCGGGCAAGACAAAGGCAGAACTCGGCGGGTCAGAGTATTTCAAACTGAAGAATTTGAGTGGAGGAGAGGTTCCAAAGCTCGATCCTCCTTCCTCTGCGTCTCTATACAGGATAATCAACAAGCTAACCGACCAAACCTACGTACGCGCATGTCACGACATTTCTCAAGGAGGACTTGTAATTTCGCTCGCCGAGATGTGTTTTGCAAACGGATTGGGGGCAGAAATTGAATTTGCAGATGAAAAATCCTTTGAAGATAAGCTCGGCGCTCTAGAGTTGCTGTTTTCGGAATCAAACTCGAGGTTCCTGCTTGAGGTCCAAGCAGGAGAGGAGGATAAATTTGAGAAGATAATCCGCGGCTTGCCTTACAAGAAACTTGGCAGAGTCGCAAAAGATAAAATAGTGATCAAGCACGAAACCAAGAGCGTGGTAAGCATACCGACCGAAACTTGCTATTCGTCATGGAGAAGTACTTTCTCAAGCTGAAGGGGCACGAGAGTTTTGGAAAGGAGCAAAATCAAGATCTGTGTGATGCGGGTCGGCGGTACAAACCGCGACGGTGACGTTGCCCGATGTCTGGAGGACCAGGGAACCAATGTCGAAACGCTTCACCTAAACGACATTCTCCGCCGCCGCAACCTTGGTTCTTATCACGCCCTAGTCCTACCAGGCGGATTCGCCTTCGGCGACTATATTCGTGCAGGCGCAATTTGGGGAAAAAAATTAGAAGCATTCCTGAAAGATGACCTGAAACTGTTTGTCGATGCAAGAAAACCTGTTCTGGGAATTTGTAACGGGTTCCAGGTTCTGATCGAGGCCGGACTTTTGCCCGAAGTAGAATTCAAGCCGCCTGAAGTCGCGCTTGCAAGCAACAACTCTGGGAAATTTGAGTGCAGGTGGGTAACTCTCAGGAAAAACGAGAATTCCCCTTGCATATTCACAAAGCAGCTCAAGGAAACAGCCAGGTTTCCTGTGGCGCATGGTGAGGGACGCTTTATTGCGATAGAAAAACAGGTGATAGAACGCATCTCACAGAATGACCAGATCGCGTTACGCTATGCAATGCCTGACGGACAGCCAGCAAATCAAAATTATCCGGAAAACCCCAATGGTTCAGTCATGGACATTGCGGGAATTTGCAACAGATCCGGAACGGTTTTTGGTTTGATGCCGCATCCTGAGGATGCTTACTGGGGCTTTGAAACACCAGACTGGAGTCAAACGAGAGAAATTCAACCATACGGCGACGGATTGGGAATTTTCAAATCGATGGTTGATTACATCGAGCAAACGCTCTAAATGAGCTCTCAGCCATTTTCAAAAAAAGATAATTAGACCCTGTCAGAAATACTCTGCTACTTTTCACTCTCAGTCATATTCGCTCTTCCATTTACTTCGCAGCCAGTTGCACTGGCGTCGATAATTAGAGAAAGAAGTCACTCCAAGAGTAACTTGGAAAGGTCAAGTACTACCCCAATAGAATTTCGTAAAGCTCTATTCATCAGAGAAGGAAGCAGGGTAAGCTTCAGCAACAAGAAAAACGGCGAATTGACTTTGATTCCGATCCCGAAACTCGAGGACATAGCGTGCGTAGATGCTGAAAGAATAAGAAAAGAAACAGTCAACAAACTGGATCGTATCCGCGAGAACGATAGATATTGACCGCAAGGCGGACAGCAGACACTTGCTTTTGCATACACCACTTTTCGGCAAACAGTGAGGAGCATCTGGAGAGAATTCGCAGACTATGCACGACATTGCAAGTTGCAGTCGGCCTTTCTGCCAACGATTGTCATTTATGTATTTACAAGAATGTCATCTCTGGTCGCTCTCAATAACGTGGCAGAAACAAGGCTCAACAAAATAATGCAATCGGCCTTTGAGATTTTGGAATTGGCGTCGGAATCGCTAAGGAAGAAGCTCGTCTACGTTGTCTTCATTCCGATATTACAGCAGTAGATGTTATAATTGCTGCGACTGCGATTTCGACTAAATCATTTCGCGCCGTAACGAATTGTGCGGACTTCGAATCAATAGAAATAGGCGGAATGAGCATAAGTTGAGCGCCAAGACGACCTCTTAAAGGCTCTAAGCTCTCAGACTTGAGATTACATATATTGTGTTTCGGATACCATGCCTTTACCGAGAGTCATTTTTTCCGACCTGTATTCTCGTTGCATTGACCGTGTTCTGAAGCAAGCATGCACGGGTCATTACTCCGATGCCTCCGGTGTTAGGGGTTAGGAAAGCGCATCTGCCCTTTAACGAATTTGTGTCGACGTCAAACAGCATTTTTCCAGAAGTCTCGTCCTTTCTAACGCCGATGGAGATAACCGCCGAGCCCTCCTTCACGTTTTCGTTTCCCAATTTGAAACCATCCTTTCCATAAAGTTCAGGAGGCCTGCCGATAGCAGCAACAACAATGTCTGCGTGCCTCAATTTTTCTGAAACATTTCGCGTCTTCGTATGATAACAAGTGGCGGTTGCATTCATATCCTGGAACAATTTCCTTAACGGTTCTCCGACGAGCGTGCTCCGTCCGATTATGGCGACGTCTCTGCCCTCTATCGGAACTCCGTAGTGTCTCGAGAGAAGTATCGTTCCCTTTGGAGTGCACGGAAGCAATCCAGATTCAATCTCGTACTCGCTCCTCAAAAGCTTGCCCAGCCTGTAAGGGGTCAATCCGTCTACATCTTTATCCGGACTCAACGTTGAGAACAGCAGTTCTTCAGAGACCTTCCCACTGAACGGCATCTGGGGAATGACGGCATTCACGCTGCGATCATCGTTGAGCTGCCTGATTGTCTCGATGATCTTACCTGAGGATTCGCCCTTGTCCAATTGGCTTAGATCGACTACCTCGGAAGAAATCCCGACTTCGGCGCAGTCTGTTCGCTTCAGGTCGACATAAGTTCTAGAGATTGGATCGACGCCAATGAGCAACGCCACGAGCTTTGGCGTTATTCCGGTCTCTCTCTTGATTTTGTTAACATCCAGCGCGATCTTTGTCTTCATCTCTGCTGCGAGCCGTTTGGCGCTCATCATTACCGTTTCCAAATTCTTCTGATCAACGCTCCTCCTCTCTTTTTGCGTATTCTACGTATTTTTGCTGTTTAGATTCCCAGTCAATGTCCCAGCTGTTACTGTATCTGTCTACGTAACACCTGTTTTCTTTTTCGTCAACAACTACTCGCTCATCTGATACAAGCTGGATGGCTTCGGGATATGCAACGTGCTCCAGTCGAAGGATTTTTTTTTCCAGAGTTTCGGGACTATCTCCGGGTATGATCTCCGTCCACCTTTTGAGGACTATCGGCCCCAGATCCAAATCGTTTGTGACAAAATGTATCGTGCACCCCGAATATTTTGCGCCGGAATTTAGCGCAAGCTCATGGACTTTTCTCCCCACCATGTTTTTCCCGCCGAACCGTTTGAGATCGTAGGCAGGGTGTATGT
>JBOGRL010000263.1:0-4999 GCA_050749505.1 Nitrososphaerales archaeon | reverse complement strand
GTTCTTTTGATTCTCTGAGTACGGAGCCCGTTAGCGTTGGCCCCCGCTCGGATAAAAATTTCCCTCGGCGGTTTAACAGTTGGCTGCAAAAGTATCGCCTTAGTCTCTTGGTCAACTTCGATTTTTTAGCTTGTCTCTTCTTTTATTTTTGAGCAAAAACCTTAGCTGACAGTAAATTCAAAATTTCATTTCTTTTGTTGCTAAATAATATATAGAAGAATACTACAGGATTCCGTATCAGATGAGAAATGTTGCTTCACTCATCCTTATATTGATTCTAACATCCTCTCTTTCTCCCGTCGCTGCACATGCAACCTCGTTTTCAAATGCCGCTACTGATTCATCTTCCAAATTGCCGGTCGGAGTATTCTATTACTTATGGTACGGCTTCAACTATACAACAAATACTTGGACTGGCGGACTCGGAACGACTCACTGGAACCAGAGCGATGGAATTTCCGCGACGATAGTGAAAGACAAGCCCACAATCGGATGGTACTCGAGTATGAGCAACGCGACACTGTCTTACCAGATACCACTGATGCTCAAGGCAGGTATCAGCTTTGTCACGGTGTCATGGTGGGGATGGGGGAACAACAGTCTGGAACACGGCGGCTTTCCGAATACCGAGAACGAAGCGGTCAACAATGCTACGTTGAATTTGCTAAAGTGGATCAAAGGCACCGATTCTTCCATTAAAGTTGCGATTCTCGTCGACGCATTCAATACCACCGATTTCCGTGAAGCGCAGTATTCGCAAATCAGAAATTATATCGATAATGAATTCTATCTGCCTTACGCCGAGGAAATTTTCAATTGGGAGGGCGCGCCGCTGATTGGTTGGTTCAATCCGTTAGACCCGATAACTCAAGGCTTCGGCCACAATCCGAATTTCACTGATAGAGTCATAGGAGCGAATCCGTATGTCAGCTGGACGTTCTGGAGCGGGGATGCTCAGTTCATGCAGGGAACAGATAGATCGTCTCAGGATATTGCTTACAATGAGGGAGGGCCAGCGATCTCTTCCATGGACAGCGAGGTCAGCGTGATTCCGAGATTTGACGACTATTATCTCACGCTTGCGGGCTCCAGGGCTCTCTTCATGCGCTTTGACACCTCTTACTCTGCTGGAATGTACAATTATGACTGGAATTATGTGCAACAAAACGAAAAAAGGATCAGTCTCGTAATGATATATTCGTGGAATGAGTACCACGAGCGCAGTGAAATAGAACCTCACACCGATTTCAGTGCAGGTGTGAATTCTACGTATGCCTACAATATCACAGGTTATTGCGTGAACCAGCTGGAACATGGCTTCGCGTCAGGTAATTTGACGGAAAATTCTGCATCAGCACAGCCAGCCGCAGCTTTAGAGCGTAGCGCGCTGCCAAGCACGGAGCAGCCGTCCCAAATTTACTATTTTTGGCTCATTCTTGTAATAGTCGCAATCGTCGGCGTAAGCGCGTTTGTGCTGAGACCCAAAAGATCCAAAGTCACCTAGTCAGCGACAGTTCCCCTGCCATCTTCCTGCAGGCTCTCAGGGATTCTGAGGCGAGACCTCTGCCGCGCAAAACCTGAATGAGTTTATGGAATAGCATTTAGAGCGAATACATACTCGTCATAGACAAAATTACTTCTCGCATGCTTATTTTTCACTACTCTTTGTCACCGACGAATATCGAAGCAAGACGACCCCTGAACTAAACGCCTTTGTTTCAACCAGTTTCAGCGTCGTGCTGCTCCCTTCCTTAAAGAGACGTTTTCCGCTACCTAGAACAACTGGATAGACCAAGAGCAGATATCCATCGATGAGATTGTCTTGCATCAGCGTGTGTACAAGAGCTCCACTGCCGGCGATTAAGATATCTCGACCTGACTGCTGCTTCAGCTTGGACACTTCATCCGCGACATTTCCCTTGATCAACCTTGAATTGTTCCACTCTGCCTTTTCCAGTGTGGCTGAAACAACGTACTTGGGGAGGCTATTCATCCTCTCTGCAAAACCCTCTTTGTCGGTCATGGACGGCCACGCGGCTGCAAACCCCTGATAAGTCACTCGTCAGAGCAGAAGGGCGTCGCTCGCGAACAGTTCCTCGAGCTTGAACTTCGCGATCTCTTCATTCCAGAAGGGCCTAGTCCAACCACCATACGCGAACTTTTTTTCAGCTCCGCCTGGGTCTTCCATGACGCCGTCAAGCGAAACGAACTCCGAAACAATTATTTTTCTCATGCTGATTCTCTCCGGTGGTCAATTTTCATCAGGTATTTCTCTATTTGGGTATCTCAGCTAATTGCATTAGGAGCGATCGATTTTAGCGACTTCCAGCCTGTTCCCCTCTCCAAGAAATACGCACCTGATTCTACCTTCCTATTGTTTAGAGCATCCTCCATGAAATCGCCAATCCTGCTTGGAAGTAGCGGATCGGAGATGCGGTGTTCTTCTCCCTCGTAGACAAGTAATTGTTTGTTCGGGCTAGCTATCTTGTTGAAGAAATCATAAGTGTATTGTATCGGGCTGAGAGGATCAGTTGCTCCGGCCGCGATAAAGATCGGTCTGTTGTTTGAAATTTTTTCTCCAACACCGTCCAAAGTCAACGCGCTGCAGTATTTGATATCGAATTCCTCCTCTTCATAAATTCCAGTCATGTACATGTGCCTTGCCTTGAATGAAGGAAGCGTGCCATTGAATATCGTCTTCATGTGTGGTTCGTGACATATATTTGAAAAGGTGCCCGCAAAATATCTGGGGTCGTACGCCATGATCCTTGGCCCCCAGTACGTCCCAAAGCTCGCAGCAAAAATTCCAATTTTCTTCGTGTTGATCACCTCGCCGTTGGTGGGATGGAAGTTTATGATAAAATCCATCATTGCCTTACCGGCTCTGTCGTAGTTGTCCTTGGTTAATTTCAGTCCTCTTGCAAGTGTTTCTCCCTGGCCGGGTCCGTCTACTGCAAGCACCGCAAAACCTCTCTGGAGAAATTTGTCACTGTAAAGCCGCACGATTTCTTCTTTGAATGTGTCCATACCCGGAATCGTAACAACGCAGGGATATGGCGCGCTAGTTTTTTCTCTATTTTGATCAACGGAAACATCAGAAGAAATGTCACTAGCGGGAAGGACTTGGTCGGGAGGAAGATGGAAGTACCCGTAGAGCGTTTTGCCTTCGAATGGTACCTCGATCCGCTCGATCCGATGATCAGAGAGGGCAGAATATTTTTGATAGCTGTCATGTATCTTTGTCGAAAGCTCCAAAAGCGCTGGATCATCGTCATTCCAGATGGGCCAGCGTGCACACCCGTACATTGCGGCAGCTGCAAAATAATTATCTCTCGCCGTAACCCTGTGACCGCATGATTCTGCCTCCTTGGCATGCAGTTCTTTGTTCAAGCCGATTCTCTTGCATTCCCTGGTGATGTCTTCGAACTTTTTTATGCGGGCTTTCAGTTCGTGAGACTCTTCGATAACGTCTATCCCGATCGCTTCGTAGGCTCTAGGCAAAGTTCCGCCTGTGAAAGGCTCTACGCCAATAAGCGCGATTGCGTAATCGAAAATCCACTTTTGAGACAACCAACGATCACTACTTGCACTGTTCAATTTCGCAGACCCCACAATTTCGGTAGCGCCGCGCGGCGTCTATAAAAGATGTTTGAGTTAGTCTAAGCTTTTTCAGCGCTCCAGAACATTGGACGAACGATTTTGATATCGCGCGGAAATTGCCTATCCAGTTCTCGGGTTGAAAGGCATCCGTGGCAAGGATCGCCGAAAGAATGGTAACAAAATTTCTTCTGCAAGAACTGACCAACTTGACCAATTCTCCATCTTCTGCTGAACGACAGATAAATACAGAGAATTATCAGGAGAGTTTTTAGAACTACTTGATTATTCTCGATGCATTATCTTGAGCATCTGACTAACCGATATAATCGGAATTCCTTCAAACTGTCTGAGAGTCAGCAGATGATTGTCTCCAGATACTATGTAGTCTGCTCTTCCCTCGTGCCCCACGCAAGAACGATATATATCATCTTCAGGATCTGTCGAAACAATTTTGGGGATGGATTTAATTCTGATTATTCCTCTCGCTTGTTTCCCGCTCACTATAAATAATTCATTCAATCAAACCCGTCGCAGTCCAATTTGAACACAGTTCAATCGGGTAGCCAACATCCACTTCGCGCGGATCTAATTTCGATAGTCGGTTCTGAAAACGTAATCGATGACATAGAACAATTGGAAGAGCGTTATACCCGGGATACCAGTCCGTTTCCTGCGACTTCGCCAGGCATAGTCGTCAGACCTTCCTCCGCCAGGGAAGTTTCCGAGGTGATGAAGCTTGCAAATTCGCACAAAGTACGGGTTGCGATAAGAGGGGCTGGAACCTCGTTAACTGGTCTTCCATATGCTGACCGGCAGACCATCATCGTCGAGACTCGAAGGTTGAACAGAATCGTGGAGCTCGACGAAGTAAACATGACCGTGAGGGCAGAGTGCGGAATCATAATGGGCGATCTGGAGAAAGAAGCTACTAAGAGAGGGTTCTTCGTCCACACGGTAACTGTTCCCTTACACTATGTGACACTGGGCGGTGTTTTGAGCGGCGTAGTGGGTGGTGGCTTGCCGCCTAGGCGGCCGGCCTTTGGCACCGGTGTCAATTTCTTGCTGGGGCTGAAGGTAGTTTTACCCGACGGGCGAATTCTGGATACGAACGCCGGCGGAGCAAACATCCACCAGAAGAGCAATTACATCAAACTGGGGAATGGCCCGGATGTTACGGGCCTGTTCATTGGCGATGGAGGAATTTTCGGAACAAAGGTTGAAGCCACGGTAGAAATATTTCCGGAACCTCGGCTCAAGCAGGCCGATCTTCGAAATTTCAGTGATTTCGCCAAAGTCTGGAAGGCACTCTCAAGATTGATTGAACTTGAGACGCTGCCCTACACTCAGCTTCGCGTCCGGGACATGGAGAATAGATCTTCTCTTGAATACGTGGTAGAGT
>JBOGRL010000262.1:0-11449 GCA_050749505.1 Nitrososphaerales archaeon | reverse complement strand
TTGCAGAACAGTCCTTACAGCGGAACCGCTGCGAAGTATACGCCTTCGTATTCCCTATAATGTCAGGCAGCAAATGCGTGCGTAAAACAGATTTCACCACGTCATTCGGGTTGACTGCGTTGATCTTCTCCGCAATCTCGATCTGCCTATCCAGTTTCTCAGTCAGAGTCACCAGGGTAGAATACGAGGATCTATTCTGCTTCACAGTGATAGTGTCCGTATCATGAGTGAACCCAAAATCGCAGTACTGCCTCGGAGTTCCGAGCCGATTCTTCACAAGTTCAACGCATTTTAATTCAGTCGGCGAAACTTTCTTCTCAGCCGCCGCGTAGAATTCCAGCGGATAACAGGAGCTGATGTCCATGTGGTGGGCCTGCCTCTGCACCTCCCTGGGCAAAATCAGCGGCTGGATCAAGAGCGGTGCGTCCATCAACCCCCCGATGATTGAAGGTAGAAATTTCTTTGAAAAGTTCAGCAAAACGTCCATCAAAAGCAGGATAGAGTCTCCGTCTCCGTCGCAGTCCCTCCTCTTTGCCGAGTGCCAGTAGGGCGTCGCAAAGCACGCCTGCGCGTTTGAAAAACCAACCACTCTTCCAACTATCCCCACCGAAGTGTGTGGCGCGAGGCCTATGATCAAATGCCCGATCAGGTCCTGCGGGTTTTCCACATTGTAGTAGGGTTCCAAGTTATACTGGTGGACGAGCATATCATCCACGTACTTTGTCACAGAAACAAGAAAAGTTCCAGCTTCAAACGGGACAATCACGTCCTGCATCAATAGTTCTAGCATCTGGTCGTCCCTCTCAAGCGGCTGTGCGTGGATGTCCTTTGCGTACCCGAGTTCCTTGAGTTTCTTAATGCTCGTCTGGATCTGCTTCGGCTTGAAGTGAGTAAGTGGGACGTTCGTCGCGTCAAACCTGATTGTGCCGTCCCTGTACACCGAGAGGTCGTGTTTTTGCCTTAGCAGAACCTTCTCCAACCTCTCGGGTATCTTTAGATCATTTGTGAGGCCGAGCACTCCCTTGAGCGGCTTTTGCGGGCTGTATCCCAGCCTGAGGGAGGCCTTCTTCACCTCCTGTTTTATCGGGTAGGCAAATGGTGAAGAGTGCCTGAGCTGCCCTCCACATTTCGGACACTTTTCTGAATTATTATTATTCGATCTAGTCCCACACTGAGCGCATACCTTGAACAAGATGTTGTCAGAGTCACACAGAGGACACTTTGCAGTAATTGATCTTGTTCTACATTTTTCGCATTCCAGATTTACAATTTCTATCGCGAGCCCGTTTTTCTCCGCCGCGACCAAAATATCCCTGGACATCCCGGCTGATTTCCCGACGGGAAAGAGTCCCTGAACCGGCGGACGCATCTTCCTGGGCATCCCCTTTTCCGGCCTGCCGACCCTGACACCCACAAAAGTTGAAGATTTGTTTTTGATTTCAACACCCGCAAGCTTGCTGACCAGTTCGAGTGTCGTAGCCCATCCCTCGCCTGGAAGCTCCTTCCACATTGTTTGTGAGAGGTCAAGGCACTCTGCGAGTATCTGGGCTCCCAGTCCAGTAACTATGACTTCACTTTCGGTAAGCAAGGAATGCTCAACGCCGAGTTTTTCCAAGATTGGTTTCAGCGAAACGTCTGCGCGTATCGAAATCATCTCCGATTCGTTTTTTAGGGTAAATCCTTCCCTTAGTTTGATCACTTCCTGCGCCGAAAGCTGATCCCAGTACCGCAAGTAGCGCGGATGCAACGGAACCTGCATTATCCTGCTGATAGCCAGGCTCTCGGGGAAACTGGGAAAATCGTGAAGCGGCTCCGAAATGAATTGCTTTATTCTTTCCTCTTCAATCAAAAGTTCCCTTGACCCCGATTTAAATGAGGAATATCGCCTGTGGAACCTCTCGTTGAACTCTTGCGCCCACCACTCCTCAACGTAGGCTGAAGGGACGAGTTTGTAGTTGTTTTCAAGGAAATCCCCGAACGAGATGAGGATGTCCCCAAGATAGAGTATGTTTTCGAGCTGGGAAGAGAGCGTCGAGGCGTGCTCGGCGTCCTTGACCCGGACGACGCTACCGTCTTTTAGCCTCACTATCGGCGTCTCCAGTGTATCGACAAACGCTATACTCGCACCCTTTCCGGGCATGTCGACCTTGATCTGCGTTCCCATGACTATGGGGTAACTCAAGAGTGAAGAAACCGCCGGGTGTATCCCGATCGCGTGTATCCCGGTGTTCGGCGCCCGCCCGTATCTCAACCTGAATCCGCCTGTCTTGCCTGGCATCGAAAGCACCGGCCTCCCGGAGATTACCTCCTCAAAGTGCGAGGAGCTCTGCTTTGTCTCATCCGTCCCCTGCTGCTTTCCTCCAGAGAGCCCGGAAAGCCAGCCCCAGTCGTCTATTCCCAGTTCGCCGAGTAGTTTTGACAATTTCTTTGATTTCCCGATGACCCCATCATTCAAAACCCTTAAAGCTCCGCCCCTGACTCTGTTTGTTTCGATCCTCTTCATTCCGCGATGGATCACTACCTCGTAATTGTCAGTCCACACGCCGTCTATTTCTACAGGAATGTTCTCTATCGCCTTCTGGACGTCCTGATCGGTTACCTTATACTGGAAATTTCCCACGTCGCGCTCGTAGATCCTCAGTTCCTCGACAAAACGCCCTACTTCATCATCATATGAAGAGGGATTGTACTTTTCCAGTCCAAGAGTTTTCCTCACCTGATCTGCTATGACAAGCGTTAGGGCTGACTCGGTCCCGCCAGCTGACCTGATCGGCCCTGCAAACTCGACAGAAAGGTAGTCTGATCCGTTCTGGTTTTGTTTTATTCTGACTGCTGAGACTCCTTGGATTGGGGCGACTGTCACGCCATCAGTAACTATCGCTAGCCCGATTCTCACGGCGACCTCTGCAGGACTCTGTCCCTTGGGCAGTGGATACTTTCCGGAAGCTATTTCTTTCGCAAGCGTCAGAGCTGCAATTTCAGTCCGACTTTCAGACAGCAGTTCTCTTAGTCTATCAGCAATCGGAATCTCCAGAAGTTTTGCAACCCGATCAGAAAGATCAAGAGCTAGAGGTGATTCAACATCGAGTGATGGATCAGATCCGCGCGATTTCGCTACTCTTCCAATGACGTACTGCCTCTCAATTTCTTCCTGCAACCTCATGTGATATTCAGCGTAATGCGGAGGTAGTGAAGCGGCTTCCAAGTGATATATCACATCACTTATGTGATATTATCTTGCATATGTTGATCAGAGTTGAGTCAAAGTCTTTGCTCTCTAGCATCGTCCCAATCACAACAATATCTGCTCCTGACCTGGATGCATCTTTGGCTGCTTCAGGGGTCGTGATACCGCCTCCAACAATCAACGTCCCCTCATACACCTTCCTGACCGCCGCAATCATTGCTTGTGATACCCTTCCATCAACACCCGATCCTGCTTCCAAATACAGGAATCTCATGCCAAAATACTGGGCTGCGAGCGCGTACATCGCAGCGAGTCCCGGTTTGTGCGGGGGAATTCCTTTCGCCCTTCCAACAAACCCCGCCGCGCCGCCATCTCCCACGATGAGGTAAGCCATCGGGATCGCCTCAAGGTCATACTTTCTAATTGCCAAAGCGCCCAAAGCTTGTGCCTCGGTAATGAAATATGGGTTGTCCGAGTTCATCAGGCAGGAAAAGAATATTGCGTCAGCACTAGGTGATACCCCCGTGACATTTCCAGGGAATAATATCACCGGTGATGTCACAGATCCCTTGATAGTCTTGACCACATCCTCGAGTTCAATCTGATCTACGGCGGTCGACCCGCCGACGAGGATTGCCTTTGCTCCGCACTTTTCAACTCGTGCTGCGATTTTAGCCGCTTCGAGCGGAGACATATTCTCAGAGTCGAGCAAGCCAACGCAGATGGTTCCTTCCGATTTGATTAGATCCCTAAGCTTGGATTCTGTTTGCCTCAGGAGCTGGTGCACCCGTCTGTCCCGCGTTGAACCTGTCGACAAACTCATTGTAAATGTCTATTGGCTCTTTCCCGGCGTTCGGAATCTCCTGACTGGTGCCGCAACTCCCGCATGAAATTATAGTCGTTGTGTCCTTCGGCTGCAATCTCACTGAGACCATACCACAGTTCGGGCAGGTGAAAACCTTTGGAAGCGTCTTGCGCACAATGTGAACTACTCTTCTTTTTCTTCGACCCATCCTATTCTCTACTTGCATAAAGTGTGATTTTCAAGCCCATAAATTCGTTGCTGAATGGATATTGAAAATACTCAAAAATTTAGCATGATTCTTTATTAAATTCTGTATATTCAGCATTAAATATTGTAGAATTTTCAATTTCTGGCCATCTTCGTTTGTTATACGTTTTTGTATAACGGCCAGGAACAGTTTTCCGCTCGAGGTATGCTGGAAGAACAAGTACGAAAGGATCTCGTCGCATCTTTCCTATTGCAAAAAAGTAATCTCACGGAAGTGCAGCTCGACACTATTTTAGCATCTGATCGTGAGGGAAATATAGAGCACAAGGCGAGTCTCCGCGAAAAGGGAAAGGTCTCAAAGGGATCTTTTGCGAGAACGTTAAATCAGGGGCAAGAAAACATTGAATCTTCAATCTACACATTGTTTTTGCTTTCATACCTCAATCTGGTTTCGCCGGAGAATCTTGCGCAGTTTTCAAGAACTGCAAGAATGCTTGGTCAGCTCAAAGATGCCGACCCGAAAAGAGAGGATTTGTTGAGGGTAGTCGAGGCGATGAAATATTTTGTGCATGGCTTTGGTGGGAGAAAGCGAAAGGTTATTTTGTGATGTAATCTGCCCTCACGCCGAGGGCATCACACCACTTTGGATTATATCACGCTTGCTACGCTCGCGATATCGACAGCCTCAATTGTGATCGTGATACTTTCTTCCATACAAAGTAGACGAGTCACAGCACAATATCACAACGATCCTGATGTAAACATCGAGGTTTCTGCCATAGTCACCGAGTTTGGTCAGCGGATGAAAAAATTAGAGGAGAATCTAGTAGATCAGAAAGTAAAACTAGAGATCCTCGAACTACGCGCACAACGAGCATCCAGCGCTTCTACTCCGGGCAGTGGGGTCATGAAAGGCTACGAAGGTTTTGCACCGCTACGGCAGGAACAAAGCGAAATTCGGGTCACGCCGCAGCAGATAGCCAGCGCTCAATTAGAAGATAAGTCCCCGATTATTACGCCGCAAATCCGAACAGCGATAGATCAAAAAATCAATGTCCTCAATAGAAGGCCTGGAGGCACTGAACGCGAAGCATTAAGGATGGTTTTCGAGGGTCGGGGCAATACCACTGCAAAGGACATCCAGCAGCGGATCGGCAGAACCAGAGAACACACAGCACGGATGATGAACAGTTTATTCCAGGAGGGCCTCGTTGAGAGAGACATCACAGCGAGGCCATTTGCTTACTCCATCACGCAGAAGGGTAGAGAATTTCTAAACTCTTGAAACAGTATCCTTTTTGTATTTTCTGAAAGTTCAGAGGTCAAAATAATTGACAAATGTAATAGTTTCGTCAAACAAACTCAAGGGCGCATAAACTAAGGGGATTAGAGAGGAAAGACAAAGCTCCTGCCTCTGTTGCTATGTGAGTCTACACTATAGGATATCCTGAAGATTTTGAAGCCTTTGGCGTCTCCGCGCCGATTCTAAAACAGGTTCAGGCATCATGACTGCTTCCTAGAATCTGATCACAAATGAAGACGGAGCGTGTGGAGGATATAATTGATTGGTTCCTTTTGGAGTGTGGGAATGATGACAAATGAAGTGCTGAGTATTACGTCAAAGAATCATTGCTAGGATAGACGCTTCACATTAAAAACAGCCTACGTCGCGAGCGTGTTGTTCGGTGCAGTTGGACTTTCCTTCAGGTCAAGGATGCTTGGCGAGACTTTCGTCGCAAAGAGACAGGAGAAGAAGCCTTTCCTTAGCTATGTGAAGGACTCTTTTGTCTTCGGCATTAATGTGATGAGGCGCTCAGATTCGATCGTGAAGCGGCTCCTCCTCTACACTACACTCGCCGGGATAGGAACAGGGTTGACTGCACCGTATGCCTCAATGTATGTCGTCGACTATTTGAAATTCAATCCGGTTGACTATAGCGTCGTGGTGGATCTTGCAGGCTTCACGACAGTGTGTGTCTTGCTGGGTGTCGTTTTTCTGATTCGGAAGATGGGCGCGAAGAATGGTGTTCTGGTTGTGTCTGTTGCGGCGCCGATCAGCAATGCGCTGTTCTCCCAGGCAAAGACGATGGACAAGTTATTGGAGTGGGGAGTGACCGGAGCTGTCGATACTGTGATTCAGAGCCTCTCTCTTTCTACCATGCAGGCAGAGTTAATAGAACAGGAACGTAGGGGGAGGATCCTCGGCATGTTCAGCATTCTCCCCTCGGTAGTATCACTTCCATCCCAGATACTAGCTGGGCTGATGTACTCATCAATTGGACCTGTATCTCCTTTCTTAACTTCTATCGTGCCGTTTTCAATCGGTGCAATCATACTACTTTCCACTAGAAATTAGAAGCTGAAAAGGAGCAAAAAAAGAAGATTAAAGCCAAGATCAAATGTTCATGAATAATTGGTTGCCTTGACAGAGAAAAGTAAGAGTATCAAGTCAGTTGGGGATGAAAAATACATTCGCCTGAGTACGCTGGGAAGAAAGAGTGGAAAGCCGCACATCGTAGAATTGTGGTTTGCGCTCGCCGACGGCAAAGTCTACCTCAGCCATGAAGGTAAACATACTGATTGGATTAAAAACGTGGTAAAGAATGAGCGAGTCGATGCAAAGATAGGCTCGGTGAAATTCGACGCTTTGGCGAAGATCGTCAAAGAAGGTGCTCCTTCGAGAGATGTGGGTAAGAAGGCTCTCTATGAAAAGTATTACCACCCAGCGACGAAGGGAGTAATCGACGACTGGTTTTCGCTGTCGACCGTTGTTGAGCTAACTCCGCTGTAGAGCTATTTTGTAAAAACAACTGTGGCGCCGTTAGGAAGCCAACCATTTCTTACTTTCGCACAATTTGAGTAAATTTGGTCTAGGCGCTGGTTAACCTCCTTTTACTCCTGACTAGCCGCTTTCGGCCTCTCCTTTTTCGATATGTTATAATCCAACCCTTTAGACCGATGCCTTGAAATCAGTATCATTGATTAATTCCCATCGGGTCAAGGATAGTGCACAGTGTCACAGCAACAGCACAAAGTCGACCAAGCTACCGGCCTAGCAAAACCGTGGATTCGAGTAAAATTCGGGACTGCTGGGATAAGAGGTATCTACGGGCAGGAGGTGTCCATCAGGGAGACAATCGCTGTATGCTATGCTGTCCACCAGCTGCTCGGCGCGGGTAAGTTTGGTCTCGGGTATGATAGCAGGAAGACATCGATCATACTTGCGAACGTGGCTTCCTCAGCCATGAACTGGTACGGGAGTGATGTAGAAAACTACGGGATGATCCCGACGCCGGTTCTCGCATTCAACATCAAGAACAGCAAATTGCATGCCGGTTTCTCAGTGACCGCCTCACACAATCCGCCAGAGTATGCAGGAGTTAAAGTCTTCGGGACTGATGGAATAGAGTTTTCACTTGAAGCCGAGCAAAAAATCGAGCAACTCGTTTCGAAGAGCGAGGGCTACACAAAGAGTGATAAAGACCTTGCGATGTTTGGGAGCACCTTTGAGAACGAAGAGGCAATATCATCTTACAGGGAGGCACTGCTGAAGCGGTATGAGCCGAGCAGAGAACGGTTCAAAATACTCGTTGATTGCGCAAATGGGACAGCAGGCAGCATTACTCCAGACATTCTCTCAAAACTTGGTCACCATGTAGTCACGGTGAACGCGCACCCAAGTGCAAAGTTCCCAGGGAGGCTGCCGGAGCCGATGTTCGAGACACTCGCAGAGGTCGCGGCGCTTTCAAGGGCAATTGGAGCTGATTTTACCATCGCGCATGATGGAGATGCTGATAGGCTGGTTATGATTGATGATCGTGGAAGAGTGATTCCTGATTATGCCCTTGCCACGCTCGTCTTGAAAATCATCGCAGGAAAAGCGAAAAGTGGCAATGTCATCATCTCGGTCAACTCCTCCAGTGCGCTGGAAAAGACGGCGCAGGACCTGGGTTGCAAGATTGAGAGATCAAGGTTAGGGAAGACCTTTGAAGAACTCTATAAGCGAAAGGGGATTTTTGCATCAGAGCCGAGCAAGATGGTAGATCCACGCTGGGGTTATTGGGAAGATGGGATTTACACCAGCATCCTTGTGAGCCAGTACCTGGCAGAGAATAACATTACTTTGAGTAAAGCATTAGAGCCAACTCCTGTTTATTACAGCCTGCAAAAAAACCTCCAGCTGGGTTCCGCAGTAGATTACGCGTGCGCCAAGTCAAAGATGAAGGAGAAATTTCCAAACGAAATTGAGAGATTTGATGAGTTGGATGGAGTCAAGATGTACTTGAAAAACGGCTCCTGGCTCATGGTGAGGAGTTCCGGGACTGAGAAAAAGGTCCGGGTTTATGTTGAATCGCCTAAGGAAAGCGAGGCCGTGTTTTTGCTTCGGGATGGAGTAGACATCGCTTCTTCGTGCAGCAAATAGCAGGAAAAAGGGTTCTTTTGATAGTTAGATGATGAGCAACAGTAACAAGAACTATTCGTCGGTGCAAAAAGCAGTTGAACAGGCGCTAAACTCTGGGTACCAGATCAACCCCGATGCGGTGAAACTATTCCAAAAATTGGGAGAACATCGTGGGGCAAGAAGAAAAAAGCAGCAAAACGCAGCTGACAATGAGCTGAGCTTTGAAGCAATAATCAGGGCGGTCATAGAGCAAAAGGCCAAAACTTCAAGCGCCCAAACAATCGAAGCAAAAGACCTAATCAATGCATTCCCCGACGCTTTTGATTTTGGCGTCGCTACTGCCGTAATTACATCTCTTACTGTTAATGCAGAGCAAAATATCGTTGCCAAAGTAGAGACTGCAAGCCAACCACAAGAAGTGGAGGAAGAAGTCGAGGTCGTCAAAGATCAAACTTCTGAGCTGCAACCCACGGGAATCGAGGGTTTTTCTCAGCTTTTCAAGAGCCGTTACGAGAAGATTGTTCATATATTGATGGAACGCCCCGAGGGCAGACAGATCATAAAGATCTCAAAAATCAACAATGGTGAAAAGGAGAATCTAAAGATTGCCGGCCTCGTATTCTCAAAGAGACAGACAAAGAATGGTATAGAGTTCACGCTGGATGATGATACAGGCAGCGCCTCCGTTCTGGCCCTCAGCCCTGAAGCAAAGAAAGCGGTTGGTGAAATAGCGCTCGACCAGTGCGTTCTGGCAGATGTCGATTCCGTCCAAGGAAGATTGATATTGAAAAACGTGATACAGCCTGATATCCCGAGCAAACTTGCTTCAACATCAAAAAAGACCGTGTACGCAATTTTTCTCTCCGATCTGCACATTGGAAGCAACAAGTTCCTCGAGGGCGCTTTCGCCAGGTTTCTTGATTGGATCAGTGGAAGGGAAGTGGCCGAGGAAGATGAGGAGATTGTTCGGCGACTGAAATATTTGATCATCGGCGGGGATGTGGTGGACGGAGTCGGCGTATTCCCAAACCAAGAATATGAGCTTGCAGAACAGAATATTTTCAAACAATATGAGATGGTTTCAGAGCGATTAAAGCTAGTCCCAAAACATCTTGAAATGTTCGTAATTCCTGGTAATCATGACGCTACGAGGCAGGCTCTTCCGCAACCCATGATTCCAAGGAAATATGCGGCGTCTCTCTACGATCTTCCGAACGTGAGAATGCTCGGCGACCCCTGTTTGTTCAAGCTTCACGGCGTCTCAATTCTAGCCTTTCATGGAAGAAGCCTTGATGATGTGCTTGCAACCACCCCGGGCCTTTCTTACGAAAAGCCTGAGGAAGCCATGAAGGTATTGCTCCGGGCGCGGCACTTGGCGCCGATATTTGGGTTAAGGACACCAATCGCACCAAGTATAGAAGATTATCTGGTGATAGGTGAAGTTCCTGATATTTTTCATACAGGGCACGTTCACACGGTTGGCATAGATACATACAAGTCCACTCTGATGATTAATTCAGGGACATGGCAGGCGCAGACTGGCTATCAAGCAAATCTCGGGATCAGCCCAAGGCCTGGATTAGTGCCAATCGTAAACCTGGCGACGCTCGAGGTTACACTACGTGAGTTCTTGACCAGCACTAATTCGACGGAGACGCGAGCTGGCTGACTGTGTCGTCAGATTGGAAAGCCTGGTTCAGGACCGTCTCGGAGATCTGCGGTGTGATTTTTTTCGTGCGCCCGTACCTCCCATAGTTCACAACAGTGGCGGTGACTAGGCCAAGGGTGTCAAGCTCCGTGACCAGTCCAGAGATCCTTCTCGTTGTGAGGGGCTCAACACCGGTTTTCTGACATAACCTTGAGTATTCATCGTAAATTGTTCCGCTTGAAGCTTTGGCATCTTCTTTGGAGGATTGAACTGCTGCTATCAAGACGAGTTTTGCGTGTACCGGCAGCGTCTTAAGCGCGTCGCTGATCCTATCCTGGTCTATTTTCTGCAAAGCGATGCGCACGTGTTTCTCGTCGAGCTGCTGGGCTCCCTCTCTTTCGGCGACTTCTCCTGCTATTCTGAGGAGATCTACAGCTCTCCTTGCGTCGCCGTGTTCTGATCCCGAGAGGGCGGCACAGAGATTGACTGCTGCTTCAGTGTATACGTTCAAGTTGAAGGCAAATTTTGCTCTTTCGTGTAGTATGGTCTTGAGTTCTATTGCAGAGTATGGTGGAAAGACAGTTTCCTCTTCTGAAAGCCTGCTGAGCACTCTAGCACCCAACTCTTCCTTGAACTGGAGATCGTTAGAGATACCTATTATTGAGAGGAAGCTCGGCCCGATGCTATCTGAAGAGTTTGTAAGGTCGTAGAGCAAGCCATCACCAAAGGACTTCACCAAATAGTCTATTTCATCCAGTACAAACACGGTGTGCAAAGAATTAGATTTCATGAACTGTTGGACGCGTGAAAGGACTTCGCTTACAGCAAGGCCTGTGAATGGGATTGAAAGCCCAATCCCAGTTGCAAGTTCTGCAAGAGCTCTGTATTCGGTCCCCGCCGACCTAGCGTTTGAATATACGAATCTTGCACTAAGTATTCGCTTACTAATGCATGTCTGTCCAAGTTTGGTTGTGACATGCTTTGTAACTGTGGTCTTGCCCGTGCCCGTTTTACCGTAAATCAGAAGATTAGATGGTTTTGATGAGTGGAGTAATGGAGCTAAGACTTGGGCGATCGATGTTATCTGGTCGTTTCTAAATGGAAGGTGGTCCGGTACGTAGTCAGAGCGCAGTGCGTCATGCGTTCTAAACAATCTTGGTGATGCCAAGGCTTTTTGAAAAATTAAATCAAGAGTGTCGT
>JBOGRL010000261.1:0-2701 GCA_050749505.1 Nitrososphaerales archaeon | reverse complement strand
TCTGAGATACGCGGCGGGAGCAAGGTTTTCAATTGCAAAACAACAGGAATTCCAGAAGGCGGTCGACTCGCTATTTCTGAATCGAAAGTCAACAAACTGAAAAGCTCGCTCGTGATCGGGTTTTCAGATGCAAAAACTCTGCACGCCATAAACGCATCGCTGACTCCGGATAACATCAGCTTTCCCGACGGCATGAAATTTTCACAGTCTGCAAGAGCCAGCGAGCTCAAGATCAAAATTGATATTGAATCTAGCAAAGAAAATCAGTTTGAAATGTTAATATCTACTTTGGACGAAATCGTTTTGCACGTGTACTCGGCCACAAACGTAATTGAAAAAACTGAGAAATTATGATCGACATACGTATTTTGAGGGACTCTCCTGAGAAGATCAGGGAGAACCTCGAAAAGAGAAACATCGCGAATTTTCCGATTGATGAGCTCTTTTTGCTCGAAAGGAAAAGGCGCGAACTCATAGCGAATAACCAGAAGCTGAAGGAAGAAAGAAACAGGATTTCGCTCGAAATCTCAAAAGCAAAGAGATCAGGGGGTTCAGCGCAAGATCTCATCTCCCAGATGAAGATAGCTTCTGACCAGATTACAGAAAACGACAGAGAGACGCATATCGCAGACTCAAGATTCGAGCAGTTGCTGTCTTCGCTACCGAACTTTGTTGACCCCGCGGTACCGATAGGGAAGGACGAAACTGCAAATCGGGAGGTGAGAAAGTGGGGGGAACCAAAACAGGGCTTTGTCGACCATATTGAAATTTCAGCTGCTCTAGACCTGGTAGACATTGAAAGGGCAGCCAAGACCTCCGGTGCGCGATTTTATTTTCTAAGGAGAGACCTTACTAGACTCAATTATGCTCTGATCAGCTTCGCACTAGACTTTCTCCGCGAGCGCGGCTTTATCCTGATCCAGCCCCCGTACATGTTGAAGAAGGAAGCAATAGGCGGTGCCGTGATCCTTGACGATTTCGAAGAAGTAATCTACAAGATTGAAAATGAAGATCTGTACTTGATTGGAACCTCAGAGCATGCGATCGCTGCGATGCACATGCACGAGATATTCGACGGCAACGAGCTTCCAATCAGGTACGCCGGCATCAGTCCGTGTTTCCGGAAGGAGGCGGGTGCGCATGGCCGCGACACGAAGGGCATTTTCAGGGTGCACCAGTTTGAAAAGATCGAGCAGTTTGTCTACTGCAAGCCGTCGGAATCTGAGGATGAGCATCAAATGCTCCTAAACAACGCAGAAGGATTCATGCAAGCCTTGGGAATACCGCACAGGGTCATGCTCTTGAGCTCGGGCGACATGGGCAAGGTCGCGGCAAAGACATATGACATTGAAGGTTGGATCCCGAGCCAAGGAAAGTACAGGGAACTGATTTCTTGCAGCAATTGTACAGAGTTTCAATCGCGCGCGCTTGCGATCAAATACAGAGAGAAGGCTCATGAGGAATCCCGGTTTTTGCATACGCTGAATAGTACACTTGTGGCTACGGAGAGGACGCTCGTCGCGCTGCTCGAGAACTATTACAGGAAGGATGCAAGGGTTGTCGAGATTCCGAGCCGGCTCGTGCCATACATGAACTCGCAGACTGAGATAACGCCCGCAAAAACCTACGAGGGGCCGACAGCATAGCTTATATTAAGTCAAAAAATAACGTGGTGTTACCCATGCCCAAACCAAAGAGAGCGGGAAAGGTAAAGGACAAGTGGCGCGAAAAGCGCTGGGTTACTGTTCTTGCTTCCCCGGGTTTTGAACGCGCTCCAATTGCTTACGTGCCGATTACCAGTACGGAACTCGCCATAGGTCGAGTCATCGAAACTACTCTTTTTGATATTTCAAAGCAGGATCCACAGCAAAACATGCTGATAAAACTTCACTTTCAGATCACGAGCATTGAAGGAAACAATGCGATCACTGTTTTGAAGGGACACGAATACTCCAGAGAGTATCTAAGAAGCTTGGTCAGGAGGGGCGCCTCGATGGTGAACTTTATCCGCGAATACAAGACAAAGGACAACGCCATCGTCAGGGTCTACGTTGTCGCGTTTACCATTGGAAGGATCAACTCTTCTCGAAAACACGAGATCAGGCTCGCGGCAAACAAGATAATCTCTGAGAAAGCTCAATCGATGGTCTACGAACAGTTCGCGCAGGAAGCCGTGAAGCAAAGTCTTTCGAGGGAGCTGTACGATAACTGCAAGGACATTGCAAAAATCAGGCACCTCGGTGTCCGGAAGATCAAACTGATCAAGCCAGGAGATGGAATGCCATACGTCCCGTCGGGTCCTGAAAAGGAAGATGAAGATGGTGATGAACTCGAACAAGAGATCGAAACAGCTGAAGCTGAGGAGAGAGTCGAGGAAAACAAGCCCGAACTAGCCGCCGTTGCCTAACCCTTCTTTGCGGATGAAACAATCTTCAAAACGTCGTTTTTTTCGAGTTCATAATCCGCTCCGACACGCCGTCCGGTTCTGGCGTTGATCGCGTAAAGGAAGGAGTTTCCCAGATCTGTGTGGACTCTGAATGCCAAGTCCTTTGCGGTGTCACCCAGCTTCATTATTCTTGCGTCGGGCAAGACGTTCCCCTTCTTATCGGTGAATTTTGTCTCGTCCTCCACAGGATATACCACGATTCCCTTCAAAAGCCTGAGATATGCGTCGTTGATCGCGTTCTGAACGCCAGTGCCG
>JBOGRL010000260.1:0-7696 GCA_050749505.1 Nitrososphaerales archaeon | reverse complement strand
ATACACGATGGCACTACAAATCAGAATTTTACAGCTTGCTATTTGCTGTTTCAGAATTATTGGAAAGTTATCATTTTCCTCCAGAAAACTATTCAAGAATGAAGAAAATGCTAGCCACATTTTCAAGTGAGGTAGATCAAGTTGTTGCAAATAGAGATAATCCACAAAGTGTGAAGGTTACTATGCCTTATGTGCTTGACTTTGTCGCAACAATAACAGCTCAAACTACTCATAAAAAACAAAGGGTTGAGAGAAACAGTGTCATAAGACACCTTTTGATTATGCATTTAGTTCCCAAGGATAATAAGAGACTCTTCAACGAAGAGGAGAAGAGAATAATTTGGGATATTGCAAAAGACAAGAAATGTGTCATCTGCGGAGAGAAAGTTTTGGATTTCGATGATTATGAACCACATCACGATAAACCGCATAGTAAAGGGGGATTAACTGAAATCAATAATGGACGAATAGCACACAAAAAGTGCAATCGAAGCAAGGGTGCGAGGTAAAAGCTAAACCCCAGTCACGAACCGATTAGCTGACGATTTTTGACACGCACAAGATCAAGCCTCAGCTGACGCAGACTTGAAAGAACCTTTTTGTTCCAGCTCTTTCGCATGCGAAGGAATAACCTCGCACTGACAGAATCCAGTCAATTTGCTATAGGCAGAGGAAAGAGGTTGCTCCTATGTGAGCAGGCGACTCTGCTTTTTCAACAACCGCGAGTACAGTACTTTTTCTGATTCTATCGAGACCCTTCTTGAGGAATTTACCGTATTGGAATTTGAAATAGATGCATTCTAAATGGCGTGTGTCCGGCACCTACTTTGAAGTTTGTAATTGTGAAGCAATTTGCCCATGCAGAAGACAGGGCGACAGAAAAGGTGGGAACTCGACATATGGTGAATGTGATTTCCTTCTTTCTTGGGCAGTTAAGGGTGGGACATGTGATAGAACTATTTTATCTGATATGAATGCAGCACTCTCGGGCAGGTACAATGATCAAGATCCTGGAACGCTTTGGCATGTAATCCTATACGTAGATGAACGCGGAGATCCAAATCAACGAAAATGCCTAGAAGACATTTTTCTTGGCCGAGCCAAAGGAACAGCATTCGATAATTATGCGAGCGCGATCAGTGAAGTATACTCGATCCGTAGAGCGCGGATAAATCTAGATCACACGAAGAACAAGGAGCATATCAAAATTGGAGAATCTATTTCTGTTCAAACAAGGAAACAAGTTCAAAGCCAAGTTGGGGTATCATGCGGGATCCCTGGCCATGATCAGCCGGGACATGAAATTATTGCCGATCATTTTAGAGTAAGAGATGAACCATTTGGCTGGGAGTTTGAGGGAAGATGTAGATTCGCAACTAAATTCTCTTACAAGAATGATTAAGAGAAGATATGGTAGTCCAATTGACCTGTATGCATCAAATCTTGACACTTTTGATAAGGCAAAAAAACAATGTTGTAACTTTTAAGTGAGGGAAACGTAGATCCGAGACTGCCCTCATAATTTCAATAGCATATGGTACGAGATTTCAGGAATGATCTAGGCAGTTGAAAAAGAATTGCAACATACAATTTTTTCAGCACTGCGCCGGTCTTGATATCCTTCGCAAATTTTTGGTTTCGTTGCCGGCGATAGAATCTTTTTGTCACCATTCGATAATCTGATCTTGGCTCCGGTCCTTGAAGTCATCCTTGGAGTTGATTGCGATTACAATGGTGTTTAGGACAAGCTACCTGTAGTTTCGATGAATGGTTTCTTCAACCATCCAACTCCAAACATGAGTCAAGATAGTTCGATGTTTCTTCTGCCGCCGACGATTTTTGTAGATACGGCAGACAATTCTTATCGCTTCCTATTCTCTTGTTATTTGAAGTAGAAGCGTATGAAGCGCGATTCCTTCGCTCTGACTCAATAGTATCAAATCTAAATGTTCACGATCAGAGCTTCGTTCCATAACTATTTGACTCTCGAATTTGCTCTTGAAAGCAAGCAAAAAGCGCAGGCATGAAAGCCCTCCAGTTATGGGACTAAGTCCACGATCAGGAAAAAGAATTAAACCACGAATAGAACGGTGCATCAAGTCGCTTTTGCCCGAAATCGAGTCAAGATCCCGATCGAACAACAGATAAATAATTCATTTTTAATATTCCTCACGCGGCTTTATTGTAATGGTATCAGACGTTACGTCGTTAATCTATACTTTTGGAACTGCCATCATCATACTTCTGATTTTTGGGATTTTTGTCGCCAGAAGCGCAAGACGAATCCAACCCGCCCAGAGGGGCCTTGTTCTGAGAAACGGACGATACCTAAGATACGTGGACAAGGGTCTCACATTCATGATCCCATTCATCGATGAACTGGTTAAGGTGAATATCACTGAAACCATGACAAATCCGGAGTCTCAGAGCATCATCACCAAGGACAGATTACCACTGACGGTATCAATGGTGGTTTCTTACAGAGTGAAAGACGACAAGGATTCTGTTTACTCGAGTCAGTACAAGGTGAATAATTACAAGAGTCAAATTGACACACTGGGGCATGTTGCTCTCAGAGACATGATCGGCACGATGACGTTGGAGGAGGCTAACCAGGGAAGGGACTTGATCAACAAGGGCCTCCAGGTGAGGCTTGCAGAACAGGTTGCGCCGTGGGGCATTGAAATCGTCAGGGCTGAGATCAAAGACATCCTGCCTCCAACCGATATCCAAGAATCCATGAAGAAAATCTTAATGTCTGAAAACGACAAGAAAGCAGCTATCAATACGGCCGAAGCTCTTGCAAACAAGGCAGAAGGGGAGAAGCAGGCTGCGATCAAGCAAGCGGAGGGGTTGAGGCAAAAACTGATCCTGGAGGCAGAAGGCGAAAGACAATCACTAATCACCTCGGCAGAAGGAAAAAAACAGGCCGAGATCACGATCGCCCAAGGACAGGCGCAAGCAATTCAGCTTGTGAACGAGGCAACAAACAAATATTTTGTCGGAAATGCGATAACGCTCAAGTCACTGGACACAATCGCGACCGCCTTGCGAGAGAACAAGGTATTTTTCGTCCCTGCGGATAAGGACTTGACACTAATTCTAAGCGAACTGGGTCAAAACTATATACCGATGAGGAACGGAAAGATCGGAGATCAAACCGTCGTAGATAACCGGGCGAATGTCGCAGCGTCGGGGGCGTCTACAACATAGATGGTCGCAGATTCATCAACGTAGGCCGCGCAAGAAGACATATGTCCACGTTGCGACATATTTCCAAGCGCTCTAAATTGCATATTTTTGCTCCCGCATAGACATTGGACTAATGCTCAGGTCGTGGCAAACTGATCAACCAGGGGGAAGATCAGGAAGTACTGTAGACATGGCGCAAGAGCAGAGGCTAACCTGAATCGCACTGGACTTGAAACGAGTGCTCTCATCCAAAAAAGCCCCCCCTGTTGCGCTCATAAAATCTCTCGCCGGCGAACCATCAGTAGCAACCAGGGATCCAGCCCAACCCTTGGCGGTAAATAATCTACCACATTGTAGTCTGTTTGAAAGGCCTAGGCCCGAATTTATGACTTGTACCGCATCGAGCCTTGTGTCTTGTGAATTTCTTTGGACTTATGAGCTTGCCACATTTAGGACATATAGGCGTACGAAACCAACTACCCAGACAATCATATCCAGAGTCCGCCCATCATACCCATTCCCATCATCCCCACTCCGCCGAACATCCCCATCATCAGCATAGAACTCATCATAGAATTTTGTGACGCCTGTTGCTGCTGAGCGTGCATCTGGATGTGGGTTTGAAGCTCTTTGTCCGAATTGAAGAGTAATCCATCGAGCTGACATATCTTGAGCGAAGGGTCGATTTTGTGGACGATTTGCTCCCACATCTTCTCCTCAAACTCATGAGCCGAGTGAAGCTCGGCGGCTGCGGCAATGCCAAGTGTCGCTACTCCTTCGATCGCCGGTATGGCAAGATCCCTTCCCCAGACACCGGCGTGAAGCTGAACCTCGAACTTGCCCTTGGCTCCAGCCACTATTACGTCGACATCCCTAACTTTTCCGAGAGCGATTCTTTCTATGCCGGATTTTTTGGCGTGCAGATCCCAATAGTTGTTCCTTGTTTCTTCCGAGGTGACCTTGAAACCTTCAGATTGAAGGAGTGTCTTGACGTTCGAATATATTTGAGCCGGGTCTGCATCCTTTTCCACGAATCCATGTCTTCTCATTTTCTTTCAACAGTCATGAACCGTACGCATTCATGTAATAATAGTTGTGTTTTCGTGAATTATCGATGAAGGAAGAGACTGGCTCGATGTCGAAAGTGAAAATATAGTTCTTCCCAAACCCACAAGGAATACGAAAAGAGATTCGGATACTAAAATTCAGGCAAGTTTTACTGATTTCTTGGAAAGAAATCCTGAGTTTTGAGAATATATGCGGTAACCCACATTGCTCAGTTCTTCTCATCAAACATTATTTTTCCCGGATGCAACCAGGTGGTCTATTATTTGCTTGGATGTCTGATACACTAGCTTCCGGGGGAGAGAATTCCAAAGTTGCATCTTGGTCAGAGACAACTCGCTTACCAATTGATTTGATGGACTCCCAAAAGCAGGACAGTCGCTCACTCTTTTTCTTCCACCGCAAGACAGTCTCTCTGATCAAAATAACACCGGAGGCCGTAAAGGCTCAAGTTTGCAACGATCTGAAAGATAAAGAAAGTGCTAGTGAGGTAGGCTTAGATCCTGTAAGCGAGAATCCAACTATCACTCAAAATCGCCTCTGATCTCTGACAAGACCATTACGCGCTAAATGTTATGGTCGTTGAAGCAGTAATAGCCGGCCCGAAGACAAGTATGCGCGCCTGCGGTTGTAATGTTTCCTTTTGTACTCTCTACCACTGGAAAAAGAGGGTAAAAATAACCCATGATACTGAACCGGATGTGGCTTACGTAAGTTATGGTGAGCCGAGGAGGTATTCTGTCGCTGAAGAACTTGACGACGACGTCTTGGTCGCACGGGATCCAGTTACGAGAGAAATGAGTGGCCTTACTATAACAGACTTTAGTCACTACTTCAAGCAGAAGAAAGAAATGAAGATTGACGTAGGGGAGAATTAAATCATTTCAAAATGCTCAGTACAAAATTGCCTGTCTAAGTGACCGATTGACAAATGTCAAGTAGCCGTCTTCTATTCTATTTTAAATAAACAATATGCGAAGCTTCAATCGCTAAGTGGATATGGGGCGTTAGGATTCGGTGATAAAACATTGACCGTCTTCTTTATGGCAAAAAAGGCAGCCCCTCGAAATTCGAGTGAAAAAGGTACGTAGCTCGGAACGCTCCACTCCGGCAATAAAGAAGGCCAGAAAACGTTCCTGAACGTCGTACTATCTTGGTCGCTCGGCGCTCATTTAAAAGAAGCTACGCTTGTTCCAGAGAGAATAAATCTAACCGAAACCTTCCACTCTAGAGACTTGACTCAGCAGGAGACCCTCACAAGGGAGGTTCCCAAGAAATACTCGGAGATCCACGAGGGCCTCAAATCTTCTGACAAGAAAATCAAGTTCGTAATGTACCTCTTTTCGGACGGCCCGAAAGAGTACGATTTCCTTTTGAAGATCCTAAGCATGGGCAGGGATTATTATTGGCGCAGAACCATAATAGAAAGATCACTCTCAGCAAATTCGGGCAGCTCGACCAAGAACGTGCTGGACATCGCTTGCGGAACTGGACTCTTGACTTTTGATTTTGCAAGAAACGCAGGCAGGAGCGTTGTGGGAATAGATGTCACAAGAGAAATGCTCGCGCAAGCACTCGCGCTGAGTAAATCAAAACGGTTAAGCTCGGCCGTAGAATTCATCCAGGCAAGAGCTGAAAACCTCCCATTGAGGCAAGATGTCTTTGATTGCGCAACAATCAGCCTTGCAACCAGAAACGTCTCTAGTGTTAGGGCGATGCTCGGCGAGATGAAACGATGCGTCAAGCAAAGTGGAGTCGTCATCTCAATGGACTTTACGCGACCGAAAGGTAGAGTATTCGCGCCGTTTTACAGATTTTACATATTCAACTTGTTGCCGGCGCTCGGCCTGATCATCTCTCGGCACTGGAACGGCATTTTAGCCTACCTTGCGGGTTCAATCAAGCGCTCTAAATCACCGGAAGAAATTGAAGACATGATGAAGGGGACAGGTCTGGTAGACACAAGCGTAAAACGAATGACCCGCGGGGTTACAGCTCTGGTCTCGGGAGTGAAGAGCAAAGTATGAGTAGGGATGATAATTTGTAACGACTACCACCAAAACGGAATCTGGAGCCAGTCCGGCCTGGTATTCAATCAGGGGAAAAAACTTCCTAGCCGATTTTCTGAATCTGCTTCACCCCCCGTATACTCTGTGGCATCTTTCCTACGTCCTGATTGGAATTTCACTAGCTTCGGTGATTTACCCTGAAAGATCCATAGCGGTTGTGCTTGCCTTCTTTCTTGGACTAGGGATAGGCGCGCACGCACTGGATGAAACAATGGGAAACCCGCTCCAGACCAAGCTTTCAAAGCATAAACTGTATCTGATCGGATTCTCGGCTCTTGGAGCAGCGATTGGAATAGGCTTATACTATGTTATTACGCTCTCATTACTACTGCTGCCGATTATCTGCGCAGAGACTCTCTTCGCGCTCGCCTACAATCTTGAAATGTTCGGAAAAAGACTCCACACTGCCTGGGTATTTTCTCTCTCCTGGGGGGTTCTCCCGCTTATCACTGGATATCTCGTGAATGCTCTCTCTCTCACCCCGACGGTAATCCTGATCTCGGTCGCCGCAGGATTACTAACCTACGTCCAGAGAATACTGAGCACGCCCGCAAGATTCGTCAGAAGAAAGTTGTGGCGCTCGCAGGATTATTCTTCTTCGCAGTTTGACGGATCAAGAGAGCTGGTGTCAGTTTCAGAAAAGTCACTTAAGCTTCTAACGCTGATGATCTTTGTCCTTGCAGTCGCGCTCCTCCTCCAAAGATTTCTTCCCTAGCGTTCCAGCGCAACTATGTCAAACAGTATTTTCCTAAAGTTCATCGTGATACTTCGTGCAAAAAAATCTCCCTCAATGTCCAAGTTATCGATTCCAAATTCATCAGCTTCGTGCAAGTAGTAGCGCTCAAAACTCAGGCAGTCCTCGAGATATCCTTCCAGTTTTGAAGAGCTCAAGTCTACAAAAACTTCCCTTGAAATTCTCTCATGCTTCCCAGCAGTGAGCACGTCATTCAGCGAATCTCTGGCCGCCTCGTAGTTTTTCCACGCCTCTTCTAGAAACCGCTGGAATATTCCGTTGTTAGCCAGGACGGACAAAAACCTCCCCTCTTGATCAAGAGAGTATTTTTGGAGCAGTTTGGCTTTGATATTGAGCTCGCTCGTCTTGCCCATTTCGTATAGAAATTCCAAAGCGACAGCTTCCATTTCAGATTTGTACGCGTGGTTCAAAGAATCTCCAAACGCGCCAGAAGCAAGCAAGAATCGTGCGGTATCGTATTCTCCCTTGAGTAGGGCTTCAGAGATCATGTGAGCAAAATCAGGGTCGTACGGAATCTCGCTCATCAAGAGTCCCTTGTCCGTGATCGTGTGAGTTGACTTCTCAATAGCATGGATTTCGAAAAGCCAATTTTCTGCAAATTCGAGTTCATTTGTGT
>JBOGRL010000259.1:0-2326 GCA_050749505.1 Nitrososphaerales archaeon | reverse complement strand
GTTCTGAAGCTTAGCCGCGGCGACGTGAAAAAGTCGAGGCATTTTGATTGACAACTTATGGGCAAAGTATTTCAAACCAGAAATATACTAGATGGGATTGAATGTCACGAAAGGGTCGCATTCCACTCAGGTTGGACATCGTTGGCCTTATTCCTGAAAAGTTCCAAGATTCCTTAAAGAACGCACAGGCCCTTGTAGAGTCCAGGACTAAAGGCTCAGTATCGGAGGTCCGTGCAGGTCAACCTCAGAGTGTAACAGGGGGGATATACAACAAGATAGCTTTGATTGCTCTTGATTTCCAGAGGGCCTATGGCCGAGCTGTCCAGATCAGGGTTTTTGAAAAGTCATCAAACAGGTTTTTTGAAAAGATTCTCAGCCTGAGAGGGTCGAGCGAAGTCAACGTTCCCGTGTTTTTTGTAAACGGTGTAAGGATCTACAGGGGCATTCCCAACAGTTTCTCCGAGCTTGATGAGGCTATAGAGAATGCGTTCGGCAAGTCTCGCTGAGTCTTACTTTTTGGTCTCTATTTTCTCTGTCATGACCTTGGGATTGCGCAAAGAAAGAGCCATCGCCAATCCTAATACCAAGATTACGAAAAACCCGCTTACTGCATACGCAAGTTCGTACGAGGGGTCCCCCGGACTCCATGTCGGAAGATTCAGGAATGATTCCAGCACACAAGACTTTTTTGCAGAAGATGGATTTAAGGTATCCCCGATTAGCGACTTTGGCACAGAACCGTGAAGAAGAAACTAATCGTTGGAAAGCTTCAGTTGGGAGCGCTGTTCTAAAATTAGAACACAAATGCAAAGTCGCTTGATCGGTAAGTTGCGGCAGTTTCATGAGGGGAATTGTGCCAAAGCCCCGAGAAGCTAACCGGAAAATATTACCATGTGTCACACAGAGATACCGAGTCGGTTTGACGAGCAGTTATAAGTACCGACTGCCACATGGAACAAGGATAAAACACAAGTGGTTGTTGATAGTGGTATTTCTCGCGCTCACTCATCTTCTCTGGTTTGCTCATGTCCCGCTCGTAAAGCCTAAAGCCACGCGCACTTTTTTTCTTGGCAATGCCCATTCTCAGTTATCACGGAGCTACGCCGAAGATTTCAAAGGATTGCTTTGTTGCAAAGACAGCTACGATCGTGGGAGACGTCACTCTCGGCGAGGGAAGCTCCGTCTGGTTTGGAGCATCGCTGAGAACAGAAACGGTCCCGATAAAAATCGGCGCGCGTACAAACATTCAGGACAACTCCTCGCTACACACTGATGCAGAATTCCCGATATCGATTGGCGAAGATGTCAGTATCGGCCACGGAGCAATAATCCATGGCGCGGTGATCGGATCGAATTGTCTCATCGGCATGGGGTGTATACTTTTGAATGGTTGCAAGATAGGAAACAATTGCATGTTGGGGGCAGCGTCTCTTGTTCTGCAGGGAGGAGAGTTCCCTGATGACATGCTGATCCTTGGGTCGCCAGCGAAGGCAAGGCGGCCACTCACCCAAGACGAGATTGACGCGATAACCATTAATGCAAAACACTATTACGACTTTCGAGCGGAATACCTTGCAACGACAACGAAGGAGAGCGTGTAAGATACCTTTTTGGTTTCTTCAGTAAGGTTCGACGCTTTTTCGGCTTCAAACAGCATCGGAATCCACCATCCTGAAAATCAAGATTCCTATCTAGCAGACGATTGCAATTTTTTGTTCGCAGTCGCAGACGGGGTGGGCGGATACGCTGGGGCAAAGGAAGCGAGCTCACTCGCCATAGAACGGTTAAAAACAAATGCGAGCACAATCAACAACGAAAGTTCGCTCCGCGATTGCATATCTCAAATCCATTCAGAGATACAGCAGAGAGCCAGAAAACTCGGTTTTGAAAACATGGGGACTACGCTCGCAGTAGCAAAAATCGTTCCAGAGAAAAGATACGCAATTTTGGGTAATGTGGGCGACAGCCCCATTATCATTTTCAAAGGGAGAAAAAGTGCTGCCGAACCTGTTTTCCACGATGATTCACACAGATCTCATGATCCGACGTCAACTTATGGGATTATACAGTATCTTGGCCTCGAATGCGACTTGGACATCCACACGCGCATGATCAAATACGATGGCTCGGTTGTTCTTCTTCTCTGTTCCGACGGCATCACCGACAATTTGCTCCTGAATTCAAGCGACAAGCGCCTGCTACTCTCACTTGTAGCAAGTGGTAGCGCCGAGAAAATCGTGAAAAGGGCAATCGAGGAAGGGTTTAAACCCGATGACATGACAGCCATCTTGGTTTTTCTCTGAGAGCCGCATGACCACAACAAGGA
>JBOGRL010000258.1:0-13502 GCA_050749505.1 Nitrososphaerales archaeon | reverse complement strand
GGTTCAACTCATCCGGACTTCCTATAGGAATGCAGGTAGTTGGCAAACTCTTTGATGAGGCAACAGTCCTCAAAGTTGCTGCGGCATACGAAAAGAGTACAGAGTGGCACCTGAAAACTCCCGATATAGGCTAGTAGTGAACTTTGAAAAGTCCACTTAATGGCCGCCTCCTTTTGATACTCGGTAGCATAAAGAGATGAAGTAAAGGAAGCTCGACAGATAAGCGAGTGCGTTCGTGATAAGATGGAAAAAATTGTACTATTCTTTGAACAGTCTGCCCAGATGCGGCAAGGATTCATTGATCCCCAGTTTTCTCAAACACGCCCATATCAGGGCCTGGTTCCCCGTAATGACGAGTTTGCCCAAATCGCTTTCCAGGGCATCGATTACTTCTATCGTTCGCAGATTCGCATTGTTCACGACTATCGCATCAACGTCACCGTAATTTAGACTCTTGATGAACTTGAACGCAGTTTCTGGGGGCTGGCAACTCACTTCAAGATGCGTCTTCAGAGGCAAGCTTCCGACATGAGGCACTTCGAATCCGTTTGTTTCAAAAAAAGACTTTATTTTCTGCAACATCTCGGGTTGCGAGAGCGGAACGCCGGTCGAGATTCTTTTGATTGAAAATTTCTTTAGAGCGTCAACTACGGCTGATGACATTGTGATAGATGGAACTCCAGTAGCTTGCAACATTCGGTCGCTGATTGACCGATCAAAACCGGGCTTCGAGGAGGCGCTTCCGTTTCCGTGCATAAATCCCAGCACATCCACGCCAATCGTCGCCGTCGAACCTGCCAAAAGTCGAGCGGAGGATTCGAGCTCGGACAACATCTTTGAAGCGGCTTCATCTGTGCCAGTACCCGCGTATGGAATGCGCGAGAAATGCGCTGAAACTCCGTCTGGCAGCATCTTGAATGTTTCCATTTCCGCAACAGCGCTCGTAGATGCTATGATAAGCCCGATTCTTCCTCTCCACCCGTACAATTTCTGTTCTCAGATAATCGCTCAGCATATCCTGGACTAATAAAGAATCTGTTATTTCACGGATACCTGAAGACGAACTCCTGATCAAATGTTTTAGGGCTGTGGGTGGAAGTCAGGAAGTATTTTTGTGGAATCCATTCCTGATCTGTTTCAATACTCTTATCTCATCGGAGAACTGAATTCGTGAGTCATGACTAGGCAAAGCAGCGGCGCTGCGCTCCTCCTAGAAACGCTGTCAAGGCACGGCGTAGACAAAATCTTCTTGGTCTCTGGAACGGATTATCCGGCATTCACTGAGGAAAATTTGAGAGGAGTCGGGCCGGATCTTTTTCTGGTGCCGCACGAGATAACTGCGGTCTCTGCTGCCATAGGATATTCTCTCGGAGGAAAACTGGGCGTTGCAGCTGTTCACACTCTCCCTGGAACCGCAAATTCAATCGGATCGATCATGAATGCTTATGGTTCTCGCGTTCCTCTCCTGTTGATTGCAGGAAGGACCCCCTATACCGAAGCAGGGAGTGCTGCAAGCAGGAATGGTAGAATACACTGGACCCAGGAGACTAGAGATCAGGGCGAAATGATCAGGCAGTGGACTAAATGGGATTTTGAAGTCAGACGCTGTGAGCAAGTACCCATCGCCATTTCTCGAGCGATTCAGATCGCAAAAAGCGAACCGTGCGGACCTGTGTATTTTGTCTTGCCCCGAGAGGTCTCAATCGAGAAATCGAAAAACCAGACTCTTAGAGCTGCCCCGTTTGAGCCGGGCCCTAGTCCGGAAGCCGTCACGCAATCAAGGAAACTGATCAACGAGTCTAAAAACCCGTTAATCATCACTTGGAGAGCCGGAAGAAGAGAATCATGGTTCAATGCGCTCAGCAATTTTGCGGATCACGCTAACATACCTGTCCTCAACTATGCAGGAGAGCAGTTGAACTATCCCGCTTCAGGAAAGATGGCCGTGGACAGTTTCGATCTTCCCAGGTCGGATCTTGTGATCGTTGCAGAGTGCGACGTACCCTGGATCCCGAAATCTGCGCAATTAGGACCCGACGCCAAGGTCATCAAGGTGGATTGCGATCCGGCGCATCAGTACATCCCCTACTACGGATTTCCGAGCGATGTCAGCGCTGTGAGCTGCATTGATCATTTCTTCAACGCATTAATTCGTGATGTTGTTCCGAAAGACGATTCGCAAGTCCTGAAGCTAAGGAATGAGCAGATAGAGTGTAAAAGGAGAGAGATAAATCACTTGAAGAAATCCAAGCGGATTCACCCTCGCTACCTATCCTATCAAATAGGGAAACTCGGGATGCCAGTAGTAAACGAGTATCGATTTGACCCAAAGTATGCAAATTTCAATAGCTTTGGTTCATACTTTTCAAGTCTGGCGACGGGTTACATTGGATGGGCGCTGGGGGCATCTGTGGGATTGAAGATGTCCACGAGGAAGGATTTTGTTGCCGCGGTTGGAGATGGTTCATTCATCTTTGGTGTTCCGGATGCGTTTTACTACATTGCTCATGATTACCCGGTCATGGTTGCGATCTTTGATAATGGGGGGTGGCTTTCATCCTCAAAGGCCGCGCTTGATGTGTTTCCGGAGGGTGTTGCTGCGGCCAAAAAGAGATTCCCCGGAACAGAGTTCAAGAGATATGAGATCGGAGCTACCGTGAAAGCCTACGGAGGATACTTTGAGCTAATCGAGAAGCCAGATCAGGTAGCGAGCGCCTTGCAGAGAGGAAAAACAGAGCTCAAGAAGAGGAAGAAAATATCAGTTTTGCAGTTCATCGTAGAAAGAATTCTCTAGGCGACTAAATTTTACCTCTCATTTACGAGCTGCTGTGCATCATTGTAACTGTTTCCGAAGAATTCTGCATCATTCCCGAGAAGTTCACCGTTGCCACAACGGTTGCATTTTGCATTGACATTCCCGGCAGGTAGACTAGTTCGATTGACTCAAAAGTTGTGATGGGACTGGTGTTGATGGTGATCCAATATGTCGCCGTTCCGTTTCGGTCAGCTTGGAATTCCGATGCAGACGTAGCGTTCATGTTCATAGACTCGCTGGATATCGGGACTACATGCATTGACCCGGAGTTCAATGTTCCTTCAACGATATAATCTCCGTTCGATTCCAGGCCCTCTGCGTGTATTGATACCACGTACTCACCCATGCCTTCGGGTGCCGTCAGGAGCCATGCACTGGAGATCATCGTGCCAGAGCTGCGAGCGAAAATCAGCGCCTCATTTGACGAGTTTGTCGCATGGGATGCAGATGTCGCCATCATCTCTGAAGTGGAAGTTGTTGTCGTCGTAGTTTCATTCATCATTTCTGATGTTGACATTGTGGTAGTCGCCTTTCTCAGTGATTGTCCATACAGTCCAAAACCCACGGCTGCGACTACAATCAGAGCAGCCAAAGAAGCACCAAAAATCAAATTGGATACCGCTGATCTACTTTTGATAATGTGAACGCGCATTGTTGCCGGATATTCGGTTGATGGTATTTAGGAGAATTTCGATCATTCCTCGAATTTTGTTACAACTCTATTCAGAATTCTGTTTCTCACCACTTGGAGAAGTGGAAGAAGCAGATTGATGAAATTTGAGCTTGAGCTTGTCACAAATGTCATTGAACAGGCCAATGTTTGCTTCTAAATACGGGCTGAGGAAGTACGTCAGGCCGTAGTGTTCGCCTCCCGAAACGACGAGAGAGTTCTTGCGCAAAACCTCGACATGGTGCTGGATCGCCCTGTATTCGAGTTTGAGCCGAATCGAGAGCTGGTTTAGGTTACTCGGTCGGTTGTGGAGTTCTTGGATTATTCTTGCGCGATTTTCTCCTCCCCGAGTCCCGCCCAAAATGTGCCAGAGAAGCCTCCGTAGCTCCTGATTTTCTGGCACCAAATCTCGCATTGGAGTGTTTTTTGTTGATCGCGTCTATTTATCCCTTGTAAGCGTGTTGAGAATTCAAAACAAATTAGGAAAAAGAGTTAAACGGTTGACGGTAAGAACGCATCCAGATTCACGAGGAGAACGTTTGGCAGTTGCTTGAAATGATGCTTGTGACAGTTATCCTGTCCGGAGTAAATTCAATCCTACTGCTGTTCCTGCTCTTCCTCTATTCAAAAATCGTCATGAAGACCAGGGCAATGTATGCTTCAGGTCTCATGATCTTTGCTTTGCTACTGCTTGCTCAGAACTTGCTCGCAGTCTATTCGTATGTAGCCATGCAGCCTTTCTTCGGATCTGAAGCACTCCCTTACCTTTCGGGCATTGCAGCGCTTGAACTCGCGAGTCTTATCGCCTTAATCAGAGTCACACTGTGAATTGCTGCACAGTTTGATTGCTCTGAAAAAAATTCTGTTATATCTTCAGCATTTTTGACGCATTTTCGTTGAATATTTGCTCGAGCGCTTCTTGCGGAAAACCTGCTTTTCTTACCGCACCCGGATAAGTCCCGAGTCGGCCTCTTCCATTGTCTGGGCCAAACGGATAATCAGTCGCGAAGATGACTTTGTGGATTCCAAAGACTTCGCTACCGCACTTGATCGCAGAAGAGCTCCCGCCAATTGCCGTGTCGATGTAGAACCTTTTGAAATGATCTATAGGTTTTTCATTCTTCTCCCTTACTTCGTCGAATTTCTGGTCAGGCTTCAACAGTGAAATCTTTTCTCGGTAGGATTCATTGATCCTCCCCTCGAAGAAGGGTATCATTGCGCCCAAGTGATGCACCAGTACATTCAGGTTGGCGTGCCTCGACATAGTTCCCGACAAGACCAATCGAGCAACCGCAAGAGTAGATTCAAAGGGCCACCCGAATACGTGCGTCAGATCATACTCATCTTCGTACGGCCTGCTTTCTGAGTTCCTTGGATCGACCGGATGAATATACACTGGGACGGATAATCTACTCACCTCTTGCCAGAATTCGGGAAAGTGGTCGAGCGGTTCTCCCTGTGCGTGGCTGATTACTTCGAATCCCTTGAGTCCAAGTTCATTGATAGCCCGCCTCATTTCTTCGATTCCCCCGTTTTTGAGGGATCGCAGCGGAACGCTAGCGAGTCCATATATTCGACCCCTCGATTGCCGGCACATTTCGGCCATATCCTCATTTATTATGCGAGTCAAAGACAGCCGCTCGTCCTCAGCGAATTCAAAACCATTTGGATCGGTACCTTCAAAGTTGGCAACCACCTGCCTATCGATGCCAGCTTTGTCCATTTCTTCCAGCCTGACCGAGGCAGACACCATGCTCGGAATCCGATCACGAATTCTCTTTGCAGTTTCTGCTGCCTCGCGTGTGGATGGATTCTTGTGATACTCGATTTTCTTTAGGAAGTTTGGGGGTATGTTGTGAGTGTAGGCGTCGATTATTGAATCTTTCAATTTTGAGATTTCGCAGATCCTGTTTGTAACAGGAGGCTTTGCTACCCACTAAAATATCTTTGTTTTTGACAATGAGGGTTCGCTGTATCCAGATGATGATCAAGTCCCTACTTGGATCATTGGAATGAGGTTTGCTGCAAGGCCATTACAAAGCCATTTTCAACGAAAGGTTACGCCATAGTCTAAAATAGTAACCAGTTTCTAACGCGACCGTAAGGAATTCTCTTGCCCAAGGATTTCCGCGATTTCCTTTCAATTCTGGAAGAGAGCGGCGAGCTCAAGCGGGTAAGCGCAGAAGTTAACCCCAAGCATGAGCTGGGCGCAGTATGCGCTCTGGTAAATTCCAAGAAAGAAAGCCCGGCCATTGTCTTCGAGAACGTTTCAGGTTCCAAAATTCCCGTCGTATCTCAGCTTCTTGCCAGCAACCGGAGAATCGCCCTATCTCTGGGAGTAAGAGAAGAAGAAGTATTCGAAAAAATGGTAGAAAGGTCGCAAAAGAGAATTGCAACGAAAAGCGTATCAAAAGACAAGGCGCCCTGTCAGGAAGTTGTACTAACCGGAGAAGAAGTCGATCTTCGGAAGCTGCCGATCTGCACAAACAACCCGGGCGATGGCGGCCCCTACATCACCGCGGGCCACGTTTTCCTAAAGGATCCGGAAATAGGTCAGAACCTCTCGATATACCGCATGATGTACTATTCAAAGAATGAAGTTTTCATCAGATTAACTCCCGGCCACGATGGGTATGATTTCTTCAAAAATGCAGAAAGAAGGGATGACAAGAGGCTTGAAGTCGCGGTCGCAATAGGTGTTGACCCCGCAATTTACATCGCATCCCAATTCGAACCCGCGCTGGGAGTTTACGAGCTCGAAATGGCAGGAGGGTTGAAACAGGAGCCAATAGATGTGGTGAGATGCGAGAGTGTTGACTTGGAAGTACCCTCCCGCTCCGAAATCATTCTCGAAGGCGAACTAACGATTCCTCCGAAAACAGATGCTGAAGGTCCAATCGGCGAGTTCTGCGGTTACACGACTGATCGAGTTCCCGGTGAAAGAATAATGAGAATCAAGGCCATGACCCACAGGATGAGCCCTCTTTATCACAATATCTGGCTCGGCAGGCCGCCACACGAGCACCTCTATGTTGATGCACTGAGCTTCGGGGTTCAAGCATACAACGAGCTCCACCCGGTCTACGGGGCGATTAAGAGAGCTTACGCGCCACCTTGGGGGGTTTCACTCGCTCTAGTAATCCAGATTGATGAACATCTCAAGCGACCTGGCGTTGTTGGAAACATACTTGGTGCATCCCTTGCCACTCGCAGCGGCAAGTGGAAGTATGTCGTCGCGGTTGACGATGATATCAACATCTACGATCCCAACGAGGTACTGTGGGCGATCACTACGAGGTTCCAGCCGCACAGGGACTCTTTCGTGATTCCTTGGGGTTCTACTAGTCGTTTAGAGCCTTCTTCAGATCCTGAAGGAGTTACTTCGAAACTGTTCATTGATGCCACGAAAAAGAAAGATTTCAGAGGCACCGTTGCAGAGCCGACTGAGGAGCTTCGTAGCAGAGTCAAGTCAAGGTGGAAAGAATTTTCTTCTTTGGATAAGTAGAAAAGTGAGCACAACATACGCATTATGGAGCACCGGGCAAGTTGAGCGTCACGTAATTTCATCCCCCTTGGCGCCAAAATATCTGTAGATACTATACCGGATTCATAAATATAGACAGGCTCGTCCACTGATTGATAGAAAGATGCGTCCCTACCTTGGAATAAAAATGGGGCTAGTTGCAGCGATGAAGGCATACGTATTATTTAGTCCATCGTTCATGTATTACGGCCAGTCTGGATGGACAAGCCCAACTTCAGTATATTCTTACAATAATCAAGATTGGCGTACCCAACAGCATCGGCCAGTACCTCAATTGCTGGCCTTTGAGTTCTGACATAGGAAGCGCCTGGGCTCCTCCATCACTTACAGGGTCACAAACAATCAACTGTTGAGGACAAGTGTGAAAAAATTGAAAGGATTAATCTTTGCATCAGCAGTGGTGGCATTTGTGGTTGGGATGACAGCCATGGGGATAGCTTTGTCTTTAGCTCAGAATAATCAGAGCCCGATTCCGTCTGGAGGGCAGGGGACAACAACAATCACTTTGACTAATGGAGTGGTTAACCATCCACCCGGATGCAATGATCTCGTGACAAATGTTGTTAATGGGCTTTCTCTCTTGATGGAAACAACCACTAATCCCAGCGTTGGTTCGCAGATCTGCATACATGTAGTTCTAACCAATCTTAATCCTCAACCGCTTCCGGTGTATCAAGATCTTCTAGCAGCAAACGTGACCGACATGAGCGGTCAAGTTGTGTACCACATAACTTGGGGAATCACCACACCTCCTGACGATCCACATTTTTCTTTAGTACAGGGCAAGTTCTGGGAAGACGGAGTATACTGGAATACTTCAAAATCGATCATCCCGTTGACGGCGGGGACATATCATATAACTGCAATGTTGCTCGTCCCCACTGACTCAACAGCCTACAAACCCGCGATTCCAATTACAAGTACTGTAGATGTAAATCTGCTACAGGCATAAGCAAAGAACCGCAAGACAATCATGGAGTTTCTCTTCTAAATTCAGTTTTTCACTAGTGAAAGCAAAACAAGTCCTATCATGAATAGTGTTTAACTATACTCCCCTACCCTTTCGTCGGCACAGGTACGACTTGAGTTGGAGAATCTAACGACCAAGGAAACAATTCAGAACTACTTTAAAGCGATCAACGGGGGGAGGACGGGAGTCATTTATTGCTGACGACATGGTCTTAACAGTCTTCGCGAGTCCTCAGGGAAACACGCGGCAAGCCCGCATACGTACACGCCACAAAACGGTTTCTCCAGGTGGCAAAGTCAGTCGAAGTAATGCAGCTTATCACCCGAGGGTGGCCGAGTTTGCGCAATAGCTCGTTACAAATTACAGTCACCCAAAAGCAGACGTCTCGTCTTGCGACATTGCGGAAATTTTCTCAGTGAATGATAGGAAAGTAAAATCCAGCACCATCTTTTTTGATACTTCAGCATTCAGCGCTTTTATTGCCCCTTTTATCGCGCGTTACTACAGAGAGGAGCTGTGATGACCTTGCTGCCGGGATTTATGGAAGCCGGCATGAGCCAATCAGCGACGAAGAGCGTAGTAGCCTGAGTGTATGCTTTCACCTATTCGCCTCCCAGGAAGAGCCATAAAGAATTGCTGGACACTATTAGAGCATGCAAGTAATAGAATGGTTTCTTTCGATAGAATAACTGCCGAATTCGGAATTGCGTATAGAAATAATTGGGCTCAGTAACCGCGCGCACTTTTTTGCGCATCCAAATATGAAGGATAAATTGATCGAGTTCTTCATCGACGTTCTCGGTTGCGAACTCCTTGCGGGTTTCCTGCGTCGATAATAAGATTCAAATTTCCAAATGGAGCCGGCTTGACTATTGAACTCACCGAAGATGCACTGGACGAGAGGCAAGCATGCCGCGGCGCGTGGCTCGAACCGGAGACCGATGACGATCCATCCGCGATGGAAAAGAAAATCTTGGGGGCTGGCCTACCAAAGGTCGAATATCATGGAGCTGACCTATTTTTACTTCCAAGCCCCAGGAGGACAAGTATTCAAGATAAGGCCTGTTAGATCTCAAGGAAACGTCAAGAAAAACTGGGCGATAGCCAATTTTCTCTCTGGATTCCAAATCTGAATGCCTCCGACCATTTATGCGAAGGTTTTATCCGTCGCACTCTTCCTGCACTTTCAAAATTTCCGCGGGTTTCAGAGTCTATGGTGGGCTTTTCAACTCAGCGGGATCGAGATCTCCACCTGCACTGAACCTATGGAGGGAAATTATACTGTGGATACTAGTTCCAGACCTGGACTCTTGCTTGTCTCCTGTACATATTCAATCGCGTTGCTTCCAGCCAGCTTTCCAAAGACGAGCGTATTTAGAGCAATTGCGCCAGGCAAGTATCTGTTGTAATGTAACCCGACTATTTCCCCTGCCGCGTACAAACCGGGAATTGCTTTTCCAGATCTAGAAGAAATTATCCGCGCTTGTGGGTCTATAGCGAGACCACCGAACGTGAACTGGACAGAGCATTTCACAGGGTAGCAGATGAAGGGTGGACGACTGATCGCAACAGCCCAATTAGATTTTGGAGGTGAAACCCCACTAGTTGATTTTCCGTCCTTTGTAAGAGGGTTGAACTCGGCAGTGCCTGTTGCCGAATTGTTGAATGTCGATACTGTTTTAACCAATGCCTTCTTTGGAACTCGAATAATTTCCGCTAGTTCTTCGATCGATTGGGCGTGGATTGGCGGTATATCACTCATGACTAGGGTAGCTTGGTGAGGTATCGGGGCGCTGTACAATTTCGATAAGAGCTTCTGGTCCATGATCAGGTAAGCCAGCTGTTTTGGCTGTCTCGCTATGCTTTTTCCAAAGTAATTGAAGAAATCTGAGATTTCACCACTCGGGGCGCCCTCATCTATGAAACGTTCGCCCTTTTGATTCACCACAATTCCAAAATGAAGTATCTGCAAGAACGGATCGTACATTCTACTGCGCGCATCGACCGGTTTTCCTTGAAATGAATCGTATTGCCCGGAAGGTTTTGCTCCGATATTGAGTGCCATTTGAATTCCATCTCCATTGCACATCTTAGTTCCAGGGGCGGTTACGCTCAATGTGGACGCCCATTTGCCAACATATTTTGAGAGCAATCTGGGGCTTCCAGCAAAACCCCCAGTCGCCAAGATCACCGACTTGCATGAGATCTTGACTTGTTTGGCGTTCCGAGGACCACTGACCCAAACGCCGCTAATTGCTCCGTCTCCATCTAACGCCAATCGCACCGCCTTGGTCTGGAAAAGTATCCTTGCTCCGAGGCGCTCTGCTTCCGCTCTAAGAGCGCTGATAACAGCAAGACCATATCCCTTCGGTTGGATAGTAGATCCTCCGGCAACATTTTCTGTTTTTTTCTTAAACTCAACACCCTTGGAACTAATCCATGCAATAGTTTCTGGGGCCTTTTCGGCTAGAGTTCTCACTACGCTTTCATTAGTTTTTCCTTCAGACCTCTTCAAAAAATCCTCTACAAAATTCGGAGTAATTTGATCAGTTTCTGTCATGCGGAGATGAAATCCACTCCACCTAGAGGTTCCTCCCCAGTTTCCTGGATCGGAAGCTTCTAGTGCGATTATCCCAAGAGGCATGCCAAGTGAAATTGCAGTTTCAGCAGCGCCGACGAGAGCGGCCAGACCAGCCGCTCCGCAACCAACTATCACCAATTGCGCATCCTTAACGAAAGCAGGCAGGATATTTCGCGATCGGTTGAGTGAGAGAGACTAGTTAAGGATTCTCTTTTTTTATTATGCTTTTTACTTTCTTCTCTGATGTGTTCAAAGGATCAAATAGACGATAGCGCCTAGTTCCTACTGTGGTTGGTGCGGTAAGGAGTAAGCAAGGAGAACCCGATAGCATGCTCGTAAATGTTTAGGCTCTTCATTCTTCGATTCTCGAGAACGACTACACTAGGACAAACAAATTTGCATTGTTCAAATTCAGAGCGACATCCTGAAACCCCCAGCATCTAGTTTGAAACAGTTGAGCTGAATCAATCATTAGTCGCGGGTGGTGTGGCTACATAGAAGCTTCGGGGCTCTGAAAAGCGAAATCGGCAGGAATCCAACAAACGTTATTCGCGGAGCTACAAAACGCGCTCCTAAGATGGAATAACCAATGCCTAAATTCTTAACTGTTAAGAGGATTATGGCAAGCAGCAAGGTGTTGTGTAGATCTCTCGATCAAAGGAGGTTCGACCTGCTTACAGATTTCTGTCCGATAAGAGCAACGTGGATTGAACACACAACCTCGAATTATAGGATTGCCCTCTTCCATTGACGGACGCGGCTTGGACTTTGCGACTTCTCCAATCCTAAGATTAGGCATCGCATCGAGGATCATTTCGACATACGGGTGATTCGGTTTAGAAAGGACAGCCTCGGTATTGCCTTCTTCTACAAGTTTGCCTAGATACATGACCATAGTTTTAGGACAGAGCAACCTTGCACTGGCAAGGTCGTGGGTTATGAATAGAACAGTCAGGCTCCTCTTGGTCTTCAAGTTCGAGAGCAGATACAGAATGTTTAGCCTTTGCGCTGCGTCGAGCATTGTAATTGGCTCATCCGCGATTAGCAGCCTGGGTTCAGGAGCGAGGGCTCTTGCAATGTTTACCCTCTGCCTTTGTCCCCCACTGAGCTGATGCGGATATCGACGCATCACTTCTGTCGGGTCCAGACTCACCTCTTGAAGAAGTGACTGGACTCTTTCCGTGACCTGCTTCGCGTCCTTTATTTTCAAAAGTTTCCTGATGGGGATAGAAAGTGTGGTGTATACATCCAGCCTCGGAGTCAATGATTCGAATGGGTCCTGATGAATGACTTGCACCGAGCGGTGGTAGTTGTGGAGCTGCTTTTCACTGAGCCTAGTAATCTCGCTACCATCAAACATTATTGAACCGCTGCTAGGGCGAAGCAACCCAACGATGGACCTAGCCAATGTAGTTTTTCCCGATCCGCTTTCCCCAACAATGGCAACCACTTCCGATTGGTTCACCGAGAATGATACATTGTTTACTGCATTTATTACCGCAGACCTTCGCCCAAAACTTCGCTTCTTCTCAAATCTTACGGTCAGATCCTTGACTTGAAGCAGGGGGCTGCCGGAACTCGGCCCTTCAAATGACCTCCCGCTCAGTTGTACTTGTGACATGCTACAAGCCTCTCATTGTCGACTTTCCTAAGCCTTGGCCTCTCTCTTGAACACCTATCAAAGGCATATTTGCATCGCCCCGCGTATCTACAGGCATTGTCTTGGACCAAAAAGACTTTTTCCGTTGCGGTGTTCTTTGAATAGTCTGAGATGTCTTTCAAGGGAGAATCCATGGAGAGAATCGTACTCAGCAACATTTCAGTGTAAGGATGCAAAGGTCCCAAGATTACGTCTTTCAATGGTCCTATTTCTACAATTTCGCCCGAGTACATCACTGCTATCTCTTCGACAAGATTATTCAGAAGAGCGATTTCGTGCGTGATGAAGATCAGAGATAAGCCCCTTTGATTGATTTGCTCCTTGATCAGGTCAATGATTTGCTTCTGCGTCACCACATCCAAAGCCGAGGTAGGCTCGTCGGCGATAAGTAGCTTGGGAGAGAGGGCCAGAGCAAGAGCAATTACGATTCGTTGTCTCATGCCGCCGCTCATTTCGTGTGGATAGTCAAAAGCTCTCTCGGGCTTGATGCCCAGCTCGGAAAGCATCTTTAATGTTGTTTCAAGCGCCTCTTTCTTCGAGAGTTTCTTGTGAGATCGTAGTACTTCGACGATGGGATGAGATACTGTTTTCACGGGATTCAATGAATTCATTGCAGATTGGTAGATCATCGAGACTTCCTCCCATCTGTACTTTCTCAACTGTTCTTCAGTCATCGAGAGCACCTCCTTTCCGAGAAATTGAACCTGTCCGCTGGTGATCTTTCCAGGAGATTCGATGTAATTCATGATGCCCATGCCAAGTGTAGTCTTTCCGCTACCAGATTCCCCAACGATTCCCAGCGTTCCTCCTGAGCTGACGGCAAAAGAGACCTGATCCAAAGCCCGTACCAGTTTATTCTCTACCCTATACACGATTGACAGATCATTTACTTCAAGAATATCAACCACTGCAATAATCAACCTCTTAATCGCGGATTCATTACCTCTTCTAGGGAGAAGCCAAGCAGGGCAAATGCAGTTGCAGTTAAGCCCAGCGTTATCCCAGGGGCCGCTATCCACCACCAGTCTCCAAAAAAGAAAGCATATTTCTGGGCAAAATAGAGTATGCTCCCCCAGCTAACTTGTGTTACGTTTCCCACGCCTACAAACTGGACTGAGGCAGAAAGGACTATTGCGACTGACACTATCAGTACGAAATATGCGATTGCAATAGCCGCAACTTCAGGAGCAATTATTCTCCATATTATTTCCCAGTTGCCGAAACCAGAAATTCTAGCTGCCTCTACATGAGCTCTCTTCTTT
>JBOGRL010000257.1:0-5800 GCA_050749505.1 Nitrososphaerales archaeon | reverse complement strand
ATAAAGAAAATAGAAACCCAGGTTCCGCACTCAAAGGTCGTGCGCGCGATGCCCAACATCGCCGCCACAATAGGAGAAGCAATTACGGCATTTTCGTCGAGCCCGAGGCTGACAAAGAAGGACGGCGAGCAGGTGGAGTTTATCTTGGGGTGTTTCGGAGATTCCATACAGGTTCCCGAACACTTGATGGACGCTGTGACGGCCTTGAGCGGAAGCGGACCAGCATACATTGCGATCCTGATCGAAGCTATGGTGAGCGCCGGTCTGAAGGTTGGAATCCCCAGAGATATCGCGTTTAAACTTGTGACAAAGACCCTTACTGGAACGGCCGATCTTCTGAGTCAAAACAAGATGCATCCCGCGGAATTGAGGGACACCGTGACGACTCCTGCCGGGACGACGATTGCTGGTATCTACGAACTCGAAAAAGGCGCCGTGAGAACGAGCATAATGAATGCGGTGGACGCCGCAACTCAGGCTGCTGAGCGCGTAGCAAAGAAGTTTGAGATAGAATAGAAGATTTTTTGACCAACGAAGCTAAAAAGCACTTTGCTGGGCTGAGTATGGTCGCGTGCTTTTTGTTTCGCCCGTGCTTTTGGTCCTCCCACACTCGAATTACCAAATAAACGCGCGCCAGCAGCAGGAAGAGCAAGCATGTGCGTTGTAATTCGATGGCGAAAGGCAAACATTAGCTTGAAAAATCATTCCAAAAAATTACGTCGGGCCACCGTCTTTTGGTGGCGAATCGACCCCGACAGCGCTATTTAGGGCGGGTTTCACTTTAACCTTCCGATAGTAATAGACAATAGCAATCGCTAACAAAATCAGCCCAATCAGTGGGGAGAAGAATGCAGTAATCACCAACGATGCGGCAATCAATAGATAGAAGATTCTGCGACTTTGCAACAGCCTGCACTACCCATTGCGTAAGATGCCAGTAATAAGATGTGCGGCTAATCTGATATCTGAGGTCGCCAACGCAAGTTTCAGTTTAGCTAGGTCGAGCGGTATTTTTCCATCTTTTCGTTTTGTGGTGATTCTTAGGTTGGCTTCGAATCACCCAGTCCGAAAGCCCTCTCGCGGTTGCCCTCTTCTCTTAAAGACGAGGCAGGCTAAGTCGAAGAATTTAACGAACTCTACAACGGGCTCCCGAAACGTTCTGCTTTGAAAAATGGATCAGGGATGTTGGGGATGCGACGCCCACTCAGAGAGATGAAGATACCTCAAGACCGATCTGCCGAAATCTGTGTGAAAAAGTATGGTACCACTAACTAACTTGTTCAAGATTGATCTTTCCGCGGGAGGCCGCTCAGACCATGATATTCATGTGGTCAAGCAGGTCAGTCGCATGAGGTTTGTCGAATACTTGCTCGCACATGAGGCCTATGCGAAACGATTCGGATATGATTAGTGCATTCAAGCAAACTGCTAGTCCAGGGGAACAAAAAAACGAGGAGCTGCCATCTCAATCCGAACGCAGAAGCAAAACGCTTGTGCTCGATCTAGCAAAAACAGGGGCTTTGTCAATTTCGGGTTTAAACCAACCCTTACAAAAGCGCTCTGGAGGTCATTTTATGGATTCTACAACTATTAACGTGATTAAATAGAATTTTTATCGCAACTCTAAAGAAGCTCCGCCACCAGTACATTCATTGAAATCCGTGACAACTTTGGAACCCTCCAGCGAAGGCTATCGAAAGCCCATATCGGCAGGGCTAAGGTACTGTAAGGCATGCAACAAAGAGTTCCCCCTGGACGAGTATTTGGATCACGTCTACGACAACTCCGATTGCTATAGAGCCTACCTCGCCTCAGAGAAGAAGGAAATGTCAAAACAGTAGAAGCTTTTGCACTTTCTTGATTCTGGCCTACCGCCGAAAAAAGCGTTTTGCGCCATCATCGTCCAAGCAAGGAGCAATATTGGCGAAAAACGCGCTCCGTGCCTATTCCCTCGCAAGAGGCGTATTGCCAACAAAATTTCACGGCGTGTTCTCAAAACGTTTATCCCATAAGTTACCCAGTGTAATCCGGAGACATTTTTGACCGAAGAAGTACCAGCAGAAAAGCAGCAGGGAGACTATCCTGTCTCGGAATCATTCAAAGTGCTCGAAGGCTATGATATTTACCGGAGCCCCAAACTAATCGTGGCGCTAGTCGTTGTGGACAGCGATTTCGGGAGAGACCTGAGGATGTACAGATGGCAAAAGAGGAATGAGGCCTGGAAGGTTGATCTCTGCAGGATGAGCGTCGCAAGCTGGCGGTGGAACGCAATTTCTTCGAAAGCCAAAGAGCTGGTAGAGAGGTACGAAATAGGCAAGAAGAAGAATAAGTAGTAGAAAAGGGCAAAGCGAGGATCTGGGAAGCACTCCAATGGCTGGAGACAAAATTTCAACAAGGGAGCAAAACAACAAGTCGAGCAAAATCTCGCCGCACTCGACCCCGATCTTTCAAACTTCAGTCTATGATTATCCTGACCTTGAGACCTTTGATGATTTTTACAACGGGAAGATCCTGGGGGGCTATATTTACTCGAGGAACGGCTTGCCCAATTCTACCGAGCTGGGAAAACAGGTTGCAGAACTCGAGCGAACGGACACCGGAGTTGTTTGCTCCTCGGGGATGGGAACTCTCCTGGTTGCATTTCTTTCCATACTCGGAAGCGGAGATGAAATTGTCGCGTCGGGCGATCTGTATGGAGGGACGCTGGTTTTGCTCAATGATGAGCTTTCTCGGCTGGGAATAAAAACTACGTTCGTTGATGTTTCTCTAGCTCAAAAGGTTCAGGAGGCAATTACTCGGAAAACGAAATTGGTTTTGGTCGAATCGATATCAAACCCGACCATGAAAGTCTCGGACATCGGAAGAATCGCAAAGATTGCTCATGGAATGGATTCGCTTGTCTTGGTTGACAATACTTTTGCAACTCCGTTTGTCTTGAGGCCATCCGAACTCGGCGCTGATCTTGTAATGCACAGCGGAACGAAATTTCTGGGAGGCCATTCTGATCTCACAATCGGGGTTCTTTGCGGCAAGCCAGATCTGATTAGACGCGCTTCGCAATTTTGCACAAGGGCGGGGGTCATAGCAGGTCCATTTGACTGCTGGCTCGCCACGAGAAGCCTTTCGACTTGGAAGGTGAGGATGGCAAAGTCCTGCGCTAATGCTCTGACGCTAGCAAAATATCTCGAGACAAGATCAGACAAGGTTTCCAAGGTCTACTACCCCGGGCTTGCTTCGCACCCGCAGAATCGAGTCGCAAAGAAGATCTTCGACAAGGGGATGTTCGGCGCAATGGTTTCATTTGACCTGAAGGGCGGCCTTGCCAGCGCGAGCGCATTCGCAAAATCACTCTCAAAGATAACGATCACTCCTTCGCTTGGGGGTGTGCGCACGACGATATCGCACCCGGGCAAAACTTCTCACCGACACATCACTCCGAAAGAAAGGAAAGAATCAGGCATAACTGATGCAATGATACGCGTCTCCGTGGGCATCGAAGACTATGACTTTATCGAGCTAGAATTCAAGCGCGCGCTGGGTTAGAATTTTCGAACTTGAAAATGCTGCACACTTTCGGGAAAAGAACATAATGGGACTCTTCCGCAAGGCAGTGCGAGTGCATAGATTCTTTTCGCTCTTCTTGAAGGGTTACACTTGAAATCTGATTATTGGTGTTGCATTGTAACTAGAGACGGTGCAGGTACAATCGGCACGACTCTTGACTCGGTGATCAGGCAGACCGTTGCGCCCAAATTCGTGATAGTGGTGAACGACGGATCGTCAGACGATACCGTAGAGATAGTGGAAAAGTCCAAAGCTACTTTCCCCGAAATTTACATCACGAACACAAACTCCAAGACGCGGGACATCAGAAGAGTTCCGAAACTATTGAACACCGGGCTAGATTTTTCAGAGGAGCTTCCCAGAACCGGTTACATGATGGTCTCGGGCGATGACAATAAGCTCGCTCCAAATTACGCCGAGAAGATCATGCAGTATATGGATCAGGACGAAAAGCTCGCGGTCGCCTCCGGCGATTGGATAGCTTCCCGTGGCAGGTCGGGTCAAGTGCCGCACGGCGGTGGAAGGTTTGTCAAAATGTCATTCATGGAGAAGGTCGGAGGAAGATACCCAGTCGCATACGGTTGGGAAACCTGGATACTTTACAAAGCGCTTGAGCTTGGGTACAGGGTCAAAATATTCCCAGACGTCAGATACGTTCACCTGAGGCCATTTCATCCGCGGAACCTCTTCGGATGGGGCCGCGCCATGTACAGTCTAGGGTTTCCGGGATATTTCGTACTCGGGAGGTTTTTGATCAATTTTCTGTTGTCGCGCCGGGGAACACAGAGCATGCAGGCAAGCGTAACGATGGTCGTCGGATACATCTCAGCCAAAATCAACCCGGACACGGTGAAGGGGATGCTGATAGAAGATGAAGGACTCAAAGCTTTTGTAAGGCGTTTTACCGCGGCAAGGTTGACCAGGCTTCTTTGAAGAACAGCTACAAGCGCTTTTTGATGCTCGCACCTCACACGGATGACGTCGAGCTCGGTTGCGGGGGAACAATTGCAAGGTTCTTGGAGGAAGGGGACGCGGAAATTCACATAGCCGTATTTTCCACTGCTGAGAAATCGGTTCCCAAGGGGTTTCCCAAGACCGCGCTGCGCGACGAGTTTTACAAAGCAATGTCGATACTCGGGTTAAAAAAACAGCGGCTGACCGTATACAACTACGAGGTGCGAACACTCTCATACCACAGACAGGAGGTGCTCGATGAAATCTTGAAGTTGAGAAAGTCCATCGATCCGGACATGGTGTTCCTTCCGTCGAGCGAAGACCTGCACCAGGATCACCAGACGCTCTACGGCGAAGGACTTCGCGCCTTCAAGGAGATCACTCTCTGGGGGTATGAGCTCCCCTGGAACACGATAACGTTTCCTACGAGAGGGTTTGTAACACTGGAAGAACGCCACATCCAGAAAAAATGGACGGCTCTTCAGGCATACAAGACTCAACTATCATTGAACAGGGCTTATTTCACGCTGGACTATATCGAGGGGCTCGCCAGAGTGCGCGGTATACAGGTAAAGTCAGAGTACGCGGAGGCCTTCGACATCATCCGCACAAAGTGGTGAAAGAGCGCCTGGCCCAGAACGCCCTGACAATCTTGGTGACGGGTGTCGGCGCACCTGGTACAAGGGGAACGCTCCACGCTCTCAAGAAGAATCACCAAGACGAGGAAAGGAATCTAAAAATCAAAAAAATAATCGGGATCGACCTAAGGCAAGACGCCATTGGAAAATACTGGGTTGACAAGTTTTACAATGTGCCATCGCCCGAAAGTGAAAACTACGTCGGTCAAATTAACGACATTTGCTCCGAAGAGTCAGTGGACATAATCATTCCTCAGACGACCAGGGAAACAGCCGAATTATCAAAGAATCTGAAGAGAATCCGCTCGAAGGTCACGGTGTCCAAGATCTCAGCAATAGAGAAGGCAAACAACAAGTATGAGCTGATGCGTGCTTGCGAAAGGCTCGAGATACCCATTCCGGAGTTTTTCCTTGTAAAATCTCTTGACGGTCTAATTGATCGCGCCAAAGAGCTAGGGTATCCAGAGAAGGAAGTCGTGGTAAAGCCGCCAGTTTCATCGGGGAGCAGGGGTTTTCGCGTTTTGAGAGAAAATACTTCGTGGAACGCGCGCAGGTTTCTGTCCGAGAAGCCGAGCGCTGGCGAGATTACGCTGGATGATCTGTGCAAAATATTTACGCGTGGCGAGGATTTTCCTGAGCTCCTC
>JBOGRL010000256.1:0-5650 GCA_050749505.1 Nitrososphaerales archaeon | reverse complement strand
GATTTGAATCCTCCCGTCACAAACGGTGAAGGCGTCTCCAAGTGTCCGATCCTTGGATTCGGAGAGAATGTGGCTGACGGGATCAGATAATCCATGAAGGATGAATTCAAGAGTTGGCCGTCTATATCATAGAGAACTTCTTCCAACATCATGCTACCGAAGCCCTGAGCGGCACCGCCTTGCAGCTGCGCTTCGACTACCAATGGATTTCCCACCCTTCCCGAATCATCAACTAGAGCAAAATCATCAAATCTGATCAAACCTGACTCTGGATCCACGAATAATGTGACGCCGCATGCGCAGTAGCCGAATGTTGGATATAGCGAAAAATTGCCTTTCTCGTCTGGGAGATATCGAACATTGTTTGTGGAAACGTAAGCTATAGCTTCTAGTCCCGGATCCACGCTTGCAGGCAGCAGGTAAGGCTTGGTGTAGACCCTCCAAACTAGATCGGCGAAATCCATTGAGTTACTCGTCTCCTCATTCTTTGAAAATATTCTTCCGTCATTGAACACGACGCTTTCTGTTGGTACATTGAGGAATGCGGAGGCGATCAATCCAAGCTTCTGTCTAAGCAATTTAGCGGCTTTTATCGCCGCAGGAATCCCCTTTACACTGGTCCTATCGCTCCAAGCGCCCAGACCATACGGACAAAGATCCGTGTCTCCCTCAACCACGCGAATTCGCGACTCATCAACGCCTATCTGGTCCGCGACGGCCTGCGAGATGACAGTTTCGTGACTCTGCCCCTGGGAGGATACTCCAGAGAAAACGGTTATACTTCCGTCGGGCGCAATCCGGATATGCGCAGCTTCGTACCCCGAAAGTAAGGAATCTGGATTCGCAGAGCCTCCCGGAGCAAGGGAGATACTCAATCCTATTCCCATCAAGTTTCCATGCTCTCTTTCCCTTGCCTGCTCCTTCCTCCTCTCATCATATCTGATTGCTTCAAGGAGCATTCCGAGGCATTTTTCATAGTCACCGCTGTCATACCGGCAACCAGTAGCCGAAGTGTATGGGAACTCGTCCTTTCGTATGAAATTCCTAAACCGAACCACAGCCGGATCGATTCCCAGTTCTTTGCCGATCGCGTCAATTACACGCTCTACAACATAACTTGCTTCCTTCTTTCCGAACCCCCTGTATGCGGTATACGGCCCTTTGTTTGAGACAACGCACGTCAAATTCGCCGAATAATCTCTTATCTTGTAACACCCCGGCAAGAACAGCGCCGTGTTGAGTATGGATTTTGCTCCGCCAGTTGGATAGTAGGCGCCGTGATTTGCTATGACACGATCCTTCAACGCGAGTATTTTGCCGGCCAGATCGACCCCGACAACGACATCGTGGAGCTGCTCTCTTGCCTGGAAAGTAGCAATGCTTTCAGATCTAGTTTCCGTCCACTTTGCCGTTTTGCGTGTCCGAAGGGCAAATAACGAAGCTATAACCGTTTCAGCAAACATCGTGGTCTTGAGGCCAAAGGCTCCTCCAACATCTTTGGCGATCACCCGAATGCGGTTCTCAGGCATTCTTAGCGTTCGGGCAAGATTAGACCGCTCAACGTGAGGTGTTTGAGTCGAACTCCAGACAGTCAAAACTCCAGTCCCATCATCATACATCGCCGTAGAACATCTTGGCTCAATTGAAGCTATTGTCTGGCGTTGAATCGAAAATTTTCTGTGTATTACCTTGGGTGCGTTCTTTAGGATACTGTCAGCTTCTCCTTCGTCAATTCTTAGATCACATAATATGTTATTCTTCCAGTTCCCGTAAAGTTCTGGAACTCCCTCCTGGGTGGCCAGAATAGGATCTGAGATCACTTGGAGTGGTTCATACTCAAATTCTATGGCGTCCAGTGCATCCTCTCCGATGTATCTAGACGAGGCAAGAATAGCTACGATGGGCTCACCGACATACGTTACTTTCTGATCCGCTAAACCATAATAGACGTCCGGCTTAACTGGTGGCTTGCCAGGAATCAACGTGAAAGGAGATTCGACAATTGGCTTGATCAATTGTTTCAGTTCGGCGCAAGTGATGACATCCAAGACTCCAGGAATCGATTTCACTCTTGAGATGCCTACTCGTTTGATCTTTGCATGAGCCTGCGAGCTCCTAAAAAACGATACATAACAAGAATTCTTTGACGAAATATCATCTGCAAACGTTCCTTGTCCGCGGACCAGATGTAGGTCCTCTCTACATCTTAGAGGTTTTCCTAATGACGTAGAAGCTACCGAATACCCAGTCCACAGATGCAACATGATAAATCTAGCGGTATTGATTCCAAAAAAATCACGGCCCAGTTTTCCTTCTTGGATGAAAACAGGTTCAGGAAGGTTCGGGCTCACATTACAGCTAAACTGAAATTAGTTTCCGTCGGATTCACTCATTTGGCATGATTTGTCTTTCACAATAGGGTTTTGAAATAACGCCGAATTACAATAAATTGAACTGCATAACCCTTAACTACATTCTCAAGTGGCAAGATTCCGTAAGGCCGCCGACTAAATTCTTGCATCGTTGACAACCCTCATCGTCAAGAATAGCTTGAGTTGAAGAAATAGCGGAGAGTACTCACTTGGTCACCACAATCGATATTGATGTTGGCGGAACTTTCACGGAAGCTGTCGTCGACAGGAATGGAGCAATACAGTGGGGAAAAGTTCAGACCACCCCACACGACCTATCGGTCGGTGTCGTTAGGGCGATTTTCGAAGTCTCAAAGGAACTTGGCATTCCGACCGAAGAACTCCTGCGTGACACAGCAATAACAAGATACTCGACCACGTTTGCTCTGAACAGCCTGATTCAGAGAAAGGGCGTGAAGCTGGGATTGATCACGACCAGCGGTCAAGAGGACATGATGTTCATTGGAAGATCTCGACAGTGGGGCGATGGTCTTCCGCGTCATCTGCAAAGAAAGACGGGTAGCGCGCAAAATCCAGAACCGCTGGTTTCAAGAGACATGGTAGTAGGAGTCAAGGAGAGAACGGATTCTCTTGGAAATATCATTTTCAACTTGGATAGAAATGAGGTGGTCCGTGCCGTTCGAAAATTGCTCGCGGCGGGGGCAAGATCGATCATAGTGCTGTTCCTCTTCTCATTTTTAAACCCGAAGAATGAACTCCTCGTAAGAGAAGTGGTGGAGCAGGAAGTACCCGAAGTCTACCTGGGTAGTGTTCCTGTCTTCCTTTCGTGTGAAGTGCAACCAAAGTGGCTGGAATACCCGAGGCTCATGACCGCTGTCCTTAACGCCTACCTCCATAGAGAGATGAGCGAACAGCTGAACAATCTTGCAAATGAGATTCGGAAGGTCGGTTACTCAAAGCCGCTGATGCTGGTTCACAATAGCGGCGGAATGGCTAAACTCGCTCGATCCAAGGTTACCGACACATACAACGCGGGACCGGTAGCTGGGATGGTTGGGAGTCTCAACCTTGCAGGTCTCTACGGCATTCGAAACATTCTGACCGCAGAGATGGGCGGGACAACATTCAACATCGGGATCATTTCAGAAGCTGACCTTGGGAGTTACGAAACAGATCCAATCATCGACAGGTGGGCGGTGAACCTGACGGTTATTGAGAATAGATCTATTGGCGCAGGTGGCGGATCAATAGCTTGGTTCAACAAGGCACTGGGCAATAGGTTGGAAGTGGGACCCAAGAGTGCCGGCTCTAATCCCGGTCCAGTCTGCTATGATTTAGGCGGAAGGGAGCCCACCGTGACGGATGCAGATCTAGTCCTTGGCTATCTTAACGAAAGTTTCTTTCTGGGGGGAAAGATCAAGTTGAACAAACAGAAAGCTATCAGAATAATCAAGGAAAAAGTCGCAGAACCCTTGGGGATCGCGGTCGAGGACTCTGCCTGGGCGATAAAGAATGTTGTAGACGAGCACATGAGTTCGCAGATATTTACCGATGTGGTCCTGAAGGGTTGTGACCCAAGGGAATTTACAATGTTTACTTTCGGAGGAGCGGGGCCGACCCATGCGGTGGGAATCAATTCTCAGCTTGGGACCGGGACTATCATGGGTTTTCCATTCGGAGCTGTTTTCGACGCAATCGGTGCCTCGTTCCTCGATATCAGGCACATTTATGAAAAAACAGTGGGAATTACTGTCTCGCAGACCGGTCAGATTGAAGAAGATTTTACCCCAGAGTGGGCCAGTCTCTTCAACTCTGTCATTGAAGAAATGAAGGAAAAGGCTGTCAGGGATGTCAAGTCTGAGGGTTTGTCTGAAAAGATGCTCTACTTGCTGGAACTAGACATGAGGTATGAGACTCAACTTATGGTTACCAAGGTACTTTCGCCCGTCTGGAAAATCGATGATTCTGCTGCTGTGAAGAAAATTGTAGAGTCCTTTAGACGAGAATTCCTGAGGCTTTCCGGGATAGAATTTCCCAGTGCAGCGATCAGGCTGGAGAATCTACGCATCCTGGCTCAGTCACCCTCTTTACTGAAACCCACCTTACCAAGGCATGAATTAGGTCCTGAGGATTCCTCGACTGCACTCAAGAGTAGCAGGAAGGTCTTTTGGAAGAAGATTGGCTATGTGGATACGAAGATTTACGATTTGAAGAGATTGAAGCCAGGCAATACTGTTTACGGGCCCGTTGTCGTCGAGGCGCCGGACACTACTTTCGTCGTTCCCGAGGAGATGAAACTCGTCATTGATGGGTACGGCAACGTCCTCATAAAGAAAACCGGAGATGCCTCTTCCTAAAGATGCCAATCGATTTCGATCTGGTGGGGAAGGGCAGGTTCAAACCCGATCCGCCCACCGAGCGGGAACTTCAGGCAGTGTCGAAACTCGATCCTGTGGATTATTCAGTTTACACAAGGAAGCTGGAAATGGCGTGCAAGGAAGCGCGCGAAGCGTTGCAGAAATTTGGAATATCTGCATTCATAAAAGCGGGTGATACGGCGCATGCGATTTACACTGCCAACGGAGATCTCGCCATAGCCGATGTCGGAACTTATCTGCACGTGGTAGACGGAGTGATTCCGATCAAGTTCGTCATCAAGCATTACAAGAACGAACCCACGGTTGGCGTGAGGGACGGAGACATTTTCTTTTGCAACGAAGCGCTTTACGGCGGGATACACAACCCGGATATGATCACTTTCCTCCCGGTGTTCGTTGGAGGAGAGATTGTTGCTTGGGTCGCCTCTGCCTGCCACGAGCCAGAGACCGGTGCGACCGAGCCCGGCGGAATGGCAAATACCGCAAAGTCTCGCTACGACGAGGGACTCAAGGTCCCGCCGATAAAGATCGGGGAGAATTTCAAACTAAAGAAGGACATCAACGAGTTGTTTGAGAACAACGTAAGATATCCCTTGATGATCAGCAATGATCAATCAGCCAGGGCGGCGGTTTGTTTGAGGCTTCGGAATCGAATACTAGACATCGCCGGACAGAAAGGTAAAGAGTTCGTATTTGGAATGCTCAGGAAGATTATACTCGATACCGCCGAAGTGGTTAAGGACAGGATCAGGCGCATACCCGATGGCACTTTCCGCCAGATGGCTTTCCTTGACACCGTGGGTTTCGCTGAAGGTCTCGTCCGCCTCCCCGTAACGATGATCAAGCAGGGAGACAAAATAACATTTGACCTGACGCACGCATCTCCCCAGGTCCCTGGCC
>JBOGRL010000255.1:0-6602 GCA_050749505.1 Nitrososphaerales archaeon | reverse complement strand
TGAGAATGTCTAGATTTCTGGCCTATTCAGTCTAAGAATTTATGTCGGCCAGGTTAACTTGTTCTTTCTTGCCGTACACTCTGAAAGCATTTGTGTTAGAAGTTTAACAGAAAGATACCACAAGATGCATTGAGGAGTTGTGGCTCTTCAGCAACAAGTAAGTACTACTTTATGATTCAAGTACTACTTTAAATCATAACACTACTCTATGTTATTTCTGTCGCCAAAGAATTGTCAAACCCGATAGAGCCTCAAAAAACAAGGACATCTTCAAAAGTAACTAGGAAAGGACAGATTACCATTCCAGCTCGTTTCAGGAAGAAGAATAGTATCAAGGAAGGATCAGCCGTAGAAATAACGGATGTAGGTCAGAAGCTCATAATAGAACCCATTCCTGATCTTTTGGATCTTATCGGTTGCGATAAGGGGAGATACGATTCTTCAAAGCTCAAGAAAATGCTCGACGAGTCGAGAAAGAATTGGCATTAAAAGCTGTTCTTGATACTAGATTCTTCTTTGCTTTGTACAACCCATCTTCACGCAAACAGGAAGAGTGGTGCAAGACCGTTGTTCTCGAATCAAAGAATAAGAGATCGGCTTCTTGCGCTTATGCTGCTTCTTGCATTACAGTTTCAGAGTTGTACGAAAACATGGGCAGATTGGTCGGGAGAGATGTAGTCAAGCTAAGGATATCCTCCATAAAGGAGAGCGGAATACAATTTGTTCCGGTCGATGAAGAAATTTGCGAGCGCGCAGGTGACTTGAAACTGAACTCTGGAGAGTTTCCTATGTCTGATGCAATAATTGCAGCCACTGCACAACTTTTCGCAATCGGGTAAGTTGTTCTCTGACGATCCCCATTTTAAAAGAATCAAGAATGTGAAGCTATCATGGATTGATTAGTGGACAGAGGCGACGAGATTGAAGCAACAAAGATTCGGGGAGAGCTCTTTGTTGATTTGCATCTTTACTTGAGAAGGGTTGGTAGCGTTAAGCAAGATTTACGCGAGAAACAATTCTGATAAGCAAGTCTTGTCATGAAAAATCGCGGTGCCAGAAGCTTAAGCAGTAGCAAGGGTTCATTTTTTAATCTTCTTTCGCTACAAGACCACACGTGATATGTGGTAGCCTTCTGACAAAAGAATGAGCCAAGCAAGTGTATTGATCCTTCAGAAATCAGACACTAGCCAAGCGCGAAAGCGTGTCCTCCTGGCTCGGGGGCAATGAGAGCCTTTGGCAGCCCACATAACCGACCTTGTTTGTCTTGCCCATGCGGCTCTTGAGTTCTCTCATACGAGCAAAAGCTCGTCTCCTATTAAACGAGAGATACAGATGCTCGAAGCCTATGAAAATGTCTTTCACTGCATCCATAATCAGCTCTTCAGTTAATGAGCGAGAGTTCACGGGGCATCATATTTACTACTACCGTTATTTTTCATAAAGCAGGGAGAGCAGGGAAAAGTCGACGATTATTTACAATAGTTTGAATAGCGCCGTAATCTCAGTTTCCAAGTCATTGATTGATGAAACAATGGGGTACAATGTACGTGGGAGATTCTGCGATTTCCTTTTTATCGCAGCCCCAATGCATCTTTCAAGTCTATTTCGTGATCCTGTTCCTGCGTTATTATCTTTCTCAAAACCTCGGAAAGAGCAAACTCTCCTGCCGCTTCTGCTTCGCGGATTCTTTCCCTGTAGTTCTTGATCGTTAGCTGCTCATCTTTCAGATCAATCTCGAGCATCTTCTTTGAATCGTTTGCAAATTCCGCCTGCTTTGGTGTTACAGTAGGGTTGCCTCCGAGATAGTCGACCTGCCTCGCAACCTCCAGCGCATGCGTGAGTTCCTGCGAAGCGTGCTGCTTCAACTGGTCCGCGATATCGTTGTACTCGGCTCCCTTTAGCGCGGAGCTGAATACAACGTACTGAATTATCGCCTTGTATTCTCTAGCAAGATCTTCGTTAAGCCCATTTATTATTCGATGTCTTGCGGATGAAGAAGATCCTTCTGCGTCTGCCGCGTTTGAATTACCCCTGCTTTCCACAGTTATTACCCGAATTATGTCAGGGGAGATTAGGGTGTATAAGAGAGGTGGAAATATGCTCCATGCATGACTCTGCTAATGATGACTTGCTGAATTATTCGACGGCAGAGATTTGCGAGTGAACTATTTGTTTCAACCCGAAACGGAGGCCGATTCTTGCAAACGGTCAGCGGGAGTTTTGTCGTCAATGTATATCAGGGATTGAATATCATCTATGAGAAAAAATCTAGCAGTGATGGGTAGGTCCCATAACTGATTTTTTGACCTTTCGTCAGGCCAGCGCGCTGCAATGCATATGCCAGAGATGTGAAGCCGTTTTTTGCAATACGGTAAAGCTGTCTAAATAGAACCTGTTTAATTGAGATCTCTCAAGGGAGAGAGACACGAGGCCCATCACCGTAGTAATTGGAGGTCTTGTTTGGATTCTTCTAACTGTGCTCTCTTATGCGACTACCATGTACAGTCCAGTAGTATTACTATGGGGGCTATGGACTACTATGGGAATTTTTGTTCTTGCTTATGTTCTCTTTAACGGCTTTGATACTGGGCCTCATGTCTCAGAGACAAAGGGATTGTCAGCAACTAGCAAAATGTTCTTTTCGGTACGCCGTATGGTTGGTTTTTTGATTCTTACATTACTTGCGTTCTCTGCGACGATACTCTTGCTCATAGGGCTAAAGGGAATGAGGGACTCGATACCAAGTAAGAAACACCAAAGATAAAAAAGAAAAAGGGTACGGGAAAGAGTGCTAGGACTATATAATATTCGAATCCTCTGTATTGTTCTCTTCTTAATGTGAGAATATTCCTCTTTGTCTTAGTCTGGCTGTGCTAAACGAGAAATAGAGGACATTGTGGCATTACTCGATGGATATGATTGATCGGGTTTCCTTTACGGGGTTTCTTCTGGTGCGGCCCTCGCGCTTAGGGCAGCAGGTTTGCCAAAAAATGTCTAAAAAGACCGGAACAACCAGAAAGAGGTGGGGATAAAGTATGGATGCACGCCGACAAGCCGAAACAATTGACGAATACATATCCATGTCTCCCGAAAATGTCCAGAAAATCCTGAAAAGACTAAGACAGACGATCAGGGAGACTGCGCCCGAAGCTCAAGAAGCAATCAGCTATAGGATACCAACATTCAAGCTGAACGGGAACTTGGTGCATTTCGCTGCGTTCAAGGATCATATTGGATTCTTTCCCACTTCATCAGGCATAGATGCTTTCAAAAAGCAGTTGTCTCAGTACAAAACGTCAACGGGCACAGTCCAGTTTCCGATTGACAAGCCAATTCCGTACTTCCTCGTGCGAAAAATTGTGAAGTACAGAGTGAGAGAGAACCTTAGCAATGGGAAAGGAGGGAAAAGGAAGCAGCAGCGGAGACGTCAATGACAATATACTCCAATCCAGATTCGCGGATTTGAGGAAATGGCTTTGTTTCAACTCTATTGCTTGATTCTCTTTTTCTCCACGCGCGCTTACCCTAAAGTCTCGCTTATCTTCGAAAGTGAATTTATTAATCAGGCTTCGACCTAGACTTCGAAGCTTGAAAGGCGAACAGGGCGAGCGACGAAGCCTAGGAGCTATAATGTTTACCGACATGGTCGGCTATAGCTCAATTTCCCGGAGAGACGAATCTCTCGTGCTCCAGCTCCTTGAAGAACACCGAAGCATAAGATCATTACTTCCAATCTACAATGGAACGGAAATCAAGACGATGGGAGATACTTTTCTTGTCGAGTTTGCAAGCGCCGAAGAATCGGTGAAGTGCGCTTGCGAAATTCAACAGTCTCTACACAAACTCAACGGGTCTCGACCTCCGGAGAAGCAGACCTTTGTTCGCATAGGAGTCCACTTGGGCGACGTCATTCACAAACTCGGCGACATATACGGCAACGCGGTCAACGTTGCTTCGCGAATAGAACCCCTCGCAGAAAAGGAGGGCGTCTGTATTTCCGGAGAGGTTTACGCCCAGGTAAGAAACAAGATAGGATTCCCACTAGTCAGCATTGGCAGTAGAGAATTCAAGAACGTACAGACGCCCATAGAAGTTTACAAGGTTGTCTTACCGTGGGAGAAACTTGAGCCCCATTCCAAGCCTTAAACAAAATTGAATCAACAGGAAGAAGGTAGAGTCATCGATAAGAAAAGAATCGCGGTTTTACCATTTGCGAACATTAGCCAGATCCATCAGACGAATATTTTGCTGACGGTTTGATGTGTTGCGCTCGGATCAAAGGTTTGTTTCACTGACGACTAGAATGAAACATCTCTGAGTGTTCTTACAAAAGTTATTCCTCGTTAGCATTTACAAGAGGGGCCAAACTACAGTCTAATCGAATTCGAGTCCGACTAAGCGTGAGTTCACAAGTGGAGTTGTCAGGATTCGGGCCTGTGAGACCTCCATTGAGCTAGACAGTTTCCAGCTTTGCGCTCAAAGGGAGGAGCATGCAGGTAAACATTGTTGCGGTAAGATCTAGCTTTTTCTCTTCTTTCACTCTGCCCAAAGCACAAGTACCTTCCTATGAGCTTACGCATACCTCTTGCGCCTTTCGATTTTATGCTAAAAACTTACGAGTGAATATCTTATGTAAAAACAACCGCCGAAACAAGTGTAAAAATGATGCTCCTTATTCGCTGAGTGCCTGATCTGTTTCGCGCAGTCTTCTTGCTAATTCTTTCATAACGCCAATTGCAAGCTTTGGCTCTGTCTCGAGATAAGCCATAAAGTTCCACGAAATCATCAACAGGCAAGTCGTAGTTGCAATGCTCACTACAGTCGCAGAGCGAGGCTGCTTGTCCAGAAGTGACATCTCACCAAAATATTGACCGCGCCCTAATTTAGCAAGGACCTTTCTGCCCTTTCGGACTTCGACCAGACCATCGGTTATCAGATAAAAGGCAATAGCAAAATCGCCTTCCTTTTCAATAATCTCTCCGGGTCCATAAGTCCGTTCAGTAAATGTCCCAGCCATTGATTTCAGATGTTTCCGCTTGAGGGTAGAAAAGAGGGGAACCTTTTGGAGCATTCCAACTATTCGAGATTCTGGTTTCCCGCGAAGTCTTAATTTCAATACGAGTCGAAAAAGTAATCGCTTTATTTAAGCTGTTAGTGTTCGCTTTCTCTGGTTGTGGGGCATTGAAAAGCAGGAGTTCAGTTGGAAATCATTTCGCAGAGTACAAGTCCCAAGAGCCAAGAAAAGCGCTTCATATCAAAATAGCTTCGATCAACAGCTTTTCCGAATGCGGATCAGAATTGATGTCTTTTGCAAAACCTCACATGATTCCTCAATACGTACGGCTCCGCATCATGCTTTGCAACGGCTTTTTGCATCCACTTGAAACGCTCTTCCACATCTCCTAGTCCTGCGCATAGGAACGCACCATGATCCGCTGAAGACTATCCCTTTTCACTGAGCTCTTTCAGTTAGCCAACTATTTCTAGCGCTTCACCGCGCTTCTCAGTCCGTGCATGGAGCAACCCGAATAGGATCTTGAACAGCGCTCGTTCAAATTCTGGCGGGAAATATGAGCAAGTTCGCGCTCTGCCTCTTTGTGCTCGCCTTTCGCAATCGGGAAATTCGTAGTGAAAAACGCAAATGGTCTGCTTTTGGAAAGAATTCCCGTGCTGTACGCCAGCACTTGAAGGCATCCTCTTCTCTTCCGCTGAGATAATGCATTATTCTCTTTTCATTGTGGCCTGACGAATCAAGAGGATCTAGTTCTACAGCCATCCCGCATGCAGGACAGCTTCATCGATTCTTCCAAGCGCAGCAAGACAGCGAGCGTAGAATCTATAAACTGTTGAAGAGCTGGGATTCAGCGTTAAGCATTTCTTGAATTCATTTTCGGCGTCGGTAAAATTCCAATCATGGACTAGAGACAATACGCCTAGAATTGCTTGAGCTTCGGCGAGATCACTATCCAATTCCAAAGCTTTCTCGATCATCTTCCTGAAAGTTTATAGGATTCATCGGAGACAATGTGGCTGTGATGCCCGAGCAGCTCGTAAGCGTGGGCAAGCCCAGCAAACGTTTCCGCAAAGTTCGGATCCTCACTGGTTGCCTTTTCAAACAGCTCGATGGCCATTGTGATCGACTCCTTCGAGAGACCTGCCAAGAGCTGTTTTCCTTTCAAATAGTTCTCAAAAGCTGCTACGCTCTCAGTTCTGCCTTTCTTGATTCTTTCCCTTTCCGGCTTGGTAATTCGAATACTCAAGGCATTTGCGACCTGTGTTGCAACATCGGACTGGACTGCGAATCTGCCATCCAATTCTCAGTCATAATTGCTACTCTACAGGTTTTCGTCGGCGCTGGCGTTAATGAGCTGCACAGTAATTCGAACGCGATTCGCGGCCTTTCTGACGCCTCCCTCTATCAAGACGCCTACATTTAGTTCTCTCACGACATCATTTAGCTTCTTCGGGATGTTATTATAACTCATGACAGAGGTTCTTGAAACGACTCTCAGATCGCGAATAGAAGAAATTGCAGAAATTAGTTCCTCTGTCATCCCGTCAGGAAAATAAGCGTCGGCCGGGTCTGGTGACAGGTTCAGCAA
>JBOGRL010000254.1:0-2116 GCA_050749505.1 Nitrososphaerales archaeon | reverse complement strand
TCACAACACACTTTGAGATTCCTAAAAAAGAGGTTTTAGCTGCCAGAACCGCCTGATCGGTTCTTGGGTTACCTCGCCGTTAGCGATGGGCGCGTCTTTTTGGCAAATTGTGGGCACGCCTAGTGCCATTATGTTGAATAGTGTTAACTGCTAGCAGACACGTTGCACTTGAAGCTCATAGAAAGCGTGCCGAATTTCTCCGAAGGACGGAGAAAGCAGGTAATCTCACAAATCATGCAAGCAGCCGAAAGGTCCTCGAACGAGGTTACACTCCTAGACTGTCAGAGCGACATCGATCATAACCGAATGGTTCTCACATTGGTGGGAGACCCGCAAGCGGTGAAAAAAGCCGTGTTCGCTTCGAGCGCAAAAGCTGTAGAATTGATCGACTTGACAAAACATAGTGGAGTGCACCCATGCATGGGAGCTGTAGATGTTGTGCCATTTATTCCACTTGGAGAAGCGACCATGGAAGAATGCATTAGACTTGCCAATGAGTTTGGGCAAGAATTTGCCGAAAGATTCTCTGTTCCAGTTTTCATGTACGAGAGAGCCGCAAAGACAGATTATCGACGAAATTTGGCTAACGTGAGAGCAGGCCAGTTTGCGGCTCTGCGTGATCTAATCGGGGTAGATCGACGAAGAGACCCCGACTATGGCCCGAGGAAAATACATCCCACAGCCGGCGCTACAGCCGTCGGGGCAAGACCAATTCTCATCGCCTTCAACGTAGATTTGGAAACAAAGGATGTTGATGTTGCGAAAAAAATTGCAAAGAGGGTTAGGGAACGAAATGGTGGATTCTTAGCGGTGAAGGCTTTGGGCTTCCAGTTGAAGCGAAGAGGGATGGTCCAGGTCTCTACGAATCTAACCGATTACAAACAGACCTCAATTCTTCCAGTCTTCGAAGCCATTTCAAAGCATGCTGAAGAATTGGGCGTGAGAGTTGCTGAAAGCGAAATTGTGGGACTGGTGCCACGGGGTTGCCTTCCGGAAGATTTAGCTTTACTAAGACTGAGAAAGTTCACCAACAACCAAATAATTGAAAATAGAATTGAGAAACTCTATTAGCAAAGGGTCTAAGAGTTGACACGTGAGGCTCCTTCAGTTCTGCAAATTGGAGCTACACTTAGTAGGATGATTTCCTTCTTCTAACGCTGAATGAATGCTCGAATTTTGAAGTGGTAGTATTTCTTGAATGGAAATTTGGTTGGAATTTTTGGGTCTACCGCTTCGGTCAAAACCTCCTTTCTTTCATCAATCGCAAAGAAAAATGAAACAGAGGGAATAATAGTGTATCAGCGAAACGAGGCTGGTAAAACATTCTCGTTTTTGGATGACAGCACATTCCCAGAAAAAATTCAAGGGTACGCTAGAATAGCTTCAATCTCTGACTACGCGTATTACGTGTTTCCCAGCGACGCGAAGCTTGCGCCGCCTGACGGAGAACTCGCAATACTGCTTGATTCGCTGGATCTGAAAGGTGCAATAGAGGTGATAAATGGCCCAACAGTCGTTTCGGATTCGATAAAGTTGTCATTCAAGGGGATGAACCTTACTTCGTACGAAATCGAGGAAAGAGGTAGCAAGTCTTCCTTAATAGACTTATCTCGCATACAACCTAGATTAAATTATCCAAAGGATCACACTTTGATTTATATCGACAGGTCTTTCAATGTAAAGGGAGTTGGAGTCGTAGCCCTGGGGTTCGTGTTGACTGGAAAGGTCTCCGTACACGATAAGCTCCGGCTACTTCCGGTGGAATCGGACAACTACAAGCTGGCAGAAGTCAAGGGAATCCAGATAAGTGACGAAGACTTTGACTCGACGGAAAGAGGTATTCGCGTCGGACTATCACTCAAGGGAATCGATCTCAAGGATATTTCCAAAACTTCTTGGATGGATGACGGCTTGCTCAAGGTTTCAAATTCTGTAGAATTTGATTTCAAGCCGTCCCGGTACTACAAGCAGGCAACTATCGATAGAGATTTGCATCTTGAAGCGAATGGAGAGCTGCTTGTCGCGAGGATTGTGCAAGGGAAGAGTTCTGGAATGCGGATGGCAAAACTGGCCTATCCAATACCTCAATGGGACGGGATGAGCCTGTGCGTAATTG
>JBOGRL010000253.1:0-8368 GCA_050749505.1 Nitrososphaerales archaeon | reverse complement strand
TGAATTCAAATAGCTCGTTACAGAAGCCGCATCTTCCTTTGGAAGTATTAACCAGTTTCATCGCTTTGTCAGCAGACGATCTTAGATCTGGATAAATCTAAAATTATCGGCAGACTACCCATTGACTGTAATTGGGACAGCGCCAGCAGGGACCAAAACGGAGATAGAATAGCGCAACAAACAATCGGACGAGGTTTTCCAGTCAACCTCGTAGCCACGAGATGGTCTTGAAGGACATTGTTTCGCCAATAGGATTTCCTCTTCTGCGATGTGTGGGGGCGCGCTGTTTTCCCAAAACGAGGCTTTATGTCTGATTTTTTCGCTTCATCGAGTTTTCGTTCTTGATAGCCTAGAGTTGTATTCACTCTGAGCGAGCCGTATCTTTTTATGCATGTGCTCAATCTTCTGCTGTGCTTTGGCTCTGGCTTCTCTTTTCTCATATAGCTTCGGCTCGAGCAAGACCTGATCTTCGAGGAACTTGAGGTCTGTCAATAGCTCGGAGATGTCTCTCTCCAACACTGATGTAGGAGTTTGCTTCAAAATTCGAGCGAAAAGCGAAAGATCCTCATCACCACCAGGGCCAACAGATCGTTTGCTCAAAACTTACCTGGACTCTCCGGTTCGAATGACGTGGATCTCCTTTTCCTGAAAGATAACAAAAATACTGCAAAAAAAACCGCAAATTCAGAAGACGCGAAAGTCATGAATTTGGCAAAGGATAGCTTGTCGCCCATTTTTGCGTCAGTCTTTCCGGTGAGGTTGTCTTAAAGATCGTAAGGAAAACAATAGTGAAGAATTCTACAAGGGCTATATACCGCAGATCGTTTTTCTTCTGAAACGATCCGACATTTAGTGTTTTGACGGTGTTCAGACATAGGATTCCGCTGAAAAATATGCGTGTCTCTAGCGACTTGTCGAAAGGTCAGAACGGACCTCTCTACTCCCAACAACCTCGAAAGGTAAAGAATAGGGGAATAAAGATCGCAATCGTAGATGACATTGCTGAACTGTCGAGGCTCTATTCGACGGCTCTTAAACTGTACGGCCACGAAATAGCTTTCATCGCAAGCAGCGGCGAGGAGGCGGTGGAAGCCGCAAAGCAAGGGAAGTTTTCAGATGTCGAATGCCTCATAATTGACTATCGCATGGCTGGGATGAATGGATTAGAGGCGGCTGAAATGATTGCCAGATCCACTCCGCACGTTAGAATCCTCATCGCGAGCGCTGAAACTTCAATCCGAGATCAAGTCGAAGCCGTCGGCTTCAGGTACATCTCAAAGCCGTTCACGATGACTGAACTTGTCGATCGCATTCTCTGATGAAACGGTCTGCCATAATTCTGCGAGACAAAAACTTCGGGAATCGTAGAGATATCTGCGATGCGTTTTTCGAGCGGTCAGGCGGGAAATGTGGCATCTATTCATTTTCCTTGACTCTAACGAATTCGACCAGCCCGTCTCTGAACCTGATGCTCGCGTGGCTACCGTTACAAAAAGGCATGTTATTGGACGCACCACAACGACAGAGCGTGACCCTGTTACGAACCTCGTAAGGTCTGCCGTCTTCTGATTCGACTCTTATTCCCCCTAGTACCCATAGAGGTCCGCTGCAGCCGAGGGCAGGATCCTCAACCACTCCTATGGACTTTGGAAGGCGGTGCTCGATTGCCTTTCCCGTCTTGTTGTCCTGCAGTACTAACCTGCCCGATGGACAGTAGTTCGCTTCACGTATTGCAAGCTTGCGGGCCTCTTCGCCCTTTTGTTCAATCAGGCTCCAAATCTGTCCACCCGGGTCGCAGAAACGTGCAAAGGCACAGAGATCTTCCGCGTCACTTAGTGTGAGTGAAGGTCCGGGGTAGATTTCCGCTTGTCTTGCATAAGGTCTTCGCGTCGCCGTCTCCTTTCCTTGAAACCCAATCTTTGCGTGCGTTCCGTCGCAGAAAGGTTTGTTCTTCGAGCGGCCACATCGACATAGGGAATAGCTAGCGCCCGTTTCGAATTTCTTACCCAACTCCCACTCCCACGAAAGTCCTTCTTTGTTGGGCGTGATGAGTTGCATATTAAGAGGAACGTTCCCCGATACGACGTATGGACCGTCCTTGCTCACAACTATCTTCACACCGTCTCCTTCCATCACGTTGGGGTTAGACGTCAGCTCGAATTTCGTCTCTGAAGCCGCTTCCTTGCCTTCTTTTTGCATTTATCTCCACACTACCCAAGTTATTGAGTTCGTTTGATAAAAGAACTCGCACACTAAACTGTTGGGTGAACCCTAAACCGTTATCTACCTCTATTTCCGGCGTCCACATCAGCAAAGCAGTAGATTGCTCTAGATCTTTCAAAAAATGGAGCTACTCTGCCTTCACTGCACCAAATTGCAACTGAAGAACTTTGCTCGACCAACAAAAAGTGTTCACGCTAGAAAAAGTACCAACAGAGGCTGTGATAGTAGCGTCTCTTATTTTGTGCCAGAACCTTCACGAGGCTCGAGAAACGGAGCAAGCAAACGGATTGTATCATTTACATTGTCAGGGAATCCCGACCGTGTCATACACGGATAGATAATCGGGTACTCCACTCCCTGAGATACGAACGTATTGATCTTCTGGACGCACTCTTCTGGCGTGCCGTAAACGATCAGTTTCTCTGCCATGCCCGTCGGCACTCTTTCCCATAGCTTAACATTTGGCCGTTGTTTGTTACTCTCCAATTCAAGAGCACTGATTTCATTACCGAACCCCATCCGAACAAAGCTGTTTCGATAAACTGGAACTTTGATGTAACTTACGACAGCTCGCTTCGCAGTCTCTTCTGCTTCAGCTCTGCTTTCGGAAACTGAGGTCACGAGATGACAGGCAACGGATGGAGATTTTTTTGTAAGACGCTCGCTCGTTACTGAATCAATCGTTTGCTTGATCCGCTTCATGTAATCAGGAGTAGGCATCATCAGCAAAACCCCATCTGCCACTTCTACCACTATCTTTACCATCTTGGTTCCCATGGCCGCTCCAAATATGGGTACCTTGTTTTGCAGTTTGAACCCGAGTTTGAACTCCTTAACCTCGAACAATTTTCCCCGGTACTCCACATTTTTGCTAGAAAGACACAGGTGAACGATCTCAAGGGTCTCGCGAAGCCTTGTTAGTGCCGTATTTTCTGGTATCTCGACCGTGTAAGACATCGGTGCATCGCCTGCTCCGACTCCTAAAGCGAACCTTCCGTTAGAGAGCTCGGAAAGTGTGGCACATCCCATCGCGAGAAGAGTAGGCAGCCTAAGATTTGAGTTCACGACCCCGGTCGCAATCTTGATTTCCGAAGTTACCTCCGAGATAGCGCCTGCTAGAGCTAACACGTCAGCCTCCGCGACTTCTACTAACCACAAAGAGTCAAAACCTACTCTCTCCGCGGAATGGGTGCAGTCAAGAAGGTTCGACGGATTCCCCTGGCAGCGGAGCGCTATCCCGGATTTCTTTGGAAGTTGCATGATTCTTTTTGATACTCGCCCGCGTACTTACACCTTCGCACAGATTTCCATCGTCTTGAAAGCGAGACAATTCTACCATGACTTTGTCTTTCCCTCCATATCAGTAAGAACCTCAATTTCACGGCGTTCATATTGTTCTGCTGCCATCAATTCAATGTAAAAAGGAAACGACATCTTGGCGCCACTAGCAGGTCCGTTACCATGACGAACATTCATCCACCTCGTAAAGGAATCTCCAAGAGATCCGAGATGACTCAAGTTTGGAAAATCAAAAGGACCTGATGCAAACTTTGGATCATGCGGAAGCAGATTTCTTCTTCCGTTATGAGTGGACTCTTCAACTCGCATCGGTTATTCGATTATGATCCATTCCTTCGCAGTTGATAAGTTCCTTTGGAGCTCAGCACTTCTCTACCCTTGGCGAACAGTAGGAAGATTCCAGCGCTTCCGAATCGCCACGGCACGGATTCCAAAGCAGAGAATCGCCCCTCCGATAGCTACCGCGATCTGTGGCAGTGCAAGCATGTAACCGATCACTACTAGCGAGGAGCCAGCAAGCGCTGCGATTGCGTAGACATCTGTTCGCAACACGGCAGGTATTTCCCGCACTATTATGTCGCGAGCTATTCCGCCACCGACTCCGGTCAGAACGCCTAGGAAAACTGCCGCTAGAGGGTTAACTGCGTATTCAAGCGCTTTGAGCGAACCGGTTACGGCGAATAATGCGAGTCCCGCGGCATCGAAAACGAGAACGGGATTCGCGAGCCTTTTGACGACCGGATAGCCATAGAACGTGATCAAACCAGGAAGTAGCCCTGCTACAATGTATCTCCAGTCGCTGATTGTCGCGGGTGGAATTGCCCCTATCAACAAATCGCGGATGATTCCACCCGTATTTGCTGCAACAAAGGAAAGCACTATCACTCCGAAGATGTCGAGCTTGTGCTTGACTCCAGCAGTCGCTCCGCTCAGCCCAAATACAAAGGTGCCTCCTAGATCTAGCACAAGTAGGAGGTTGCTCAAGTGCTCAATCGTGATAGGAACTTTAAGACGGCGATATTAACCAAGCGCCTGCCGCACTTGCTAACGCCTCAACACCCGTCTCTAGAGTTGGATGAATCGCTGGAGCAAATTGGGGACTGTGGTTAGCGGGGATCTCTTCGAGATGTCCAGCTCTTTCGGCTTTCGTATAGACATCAGAATCGGTACCCCCAACAAACCAGAAGACAGACGGCACATGCCACTTTGATCCGTACAATCCAAAGTCCTCGCTTGCCATTGCTGGCTGCTCTATTTCCTGTATTCGGCTATCAGGAAAATGAGATCGAAAGGAGTCGACAACCCGCTTTGTAGCTTCAGAGTCATTCATCAGAAGAGGGTAGCTATCGATGAGTGAGATCTCTGGCGATGTAGGAGCTCCAGAAGCTTCCGCTTCCGCATTGACAATCCTTTTTATTGCAGCTAAGACATGCTTGCGAACGTTCTCATCGAAGGTGCTGACATTCAACTTGAGCAATGCCTCATCTGGGATGACATTCTCCTTGGTGCCTGCTTGAAGCGAACCAACTGTGACTACTGCGGATTCAGTCGGTGGGACCTCGCGCGAGACGATAGTTTGCAACCGCATAACCGTGGCTGCGGCCATCACCACGGGGTCGATACTCGCCTGCGGCATGGATCCATGCGCGCCCCGCCCGAACAGTCGAACCCCTAGACTGTCACCGGCTGACGTCATGACCCCCGGACGCCACATAAGTACTCCAGCAGGTCCCCCATGACATGTTGCCCCAAAACGACATCTGGTTTGGGAAAACGCTTGAAGAGCCCGTCATCAATCATGGCTTGTGCTCCCGACGCTATCTCTTCTGCCGGCTGAAAAATAGCAATCAGGGTGCCTCGCCAAGCATCTTTGGATTTTGCAAACAATGTTGCAGCTCCGATCAGCCAAGTAACGTGCATGTCGTGTCCGCAGGCGTGCATTACTGGGACTGTCTTCCCCTCCCGATCTGTTACAGTAACTTTGCTTGCATAGGGCAAGCCAGTAGCTTCTCGAACAGGGAGAGCGTCCATGTCGGCGCGCATCATGACTGTCGGTCCCTCACCGTTTCGAAGTACGCCAACGACACCGGTTTTGCCTACTCCTTTGGTCACCTCGAAACCGTCGACGTTGAGCTTATCCCCGGCGATATCAGCAGTTCGTGACTCTTGCATAGAAAGCTCAGGATGAGAATGAATATCGACATAAATCCCTTCTAGGTCCTGAAGCATGTTTTGGAGATTTGTAAGTACTCTACGAGTAGTATCTTGGCTCATTGTTCTTCCCCCTTCTTATTCTAGCTTTTACCTTCTTACAAGGTATTCGTTACATTCAATTTTTGTCTCGAATGCTCGGAAAAGCTCGTCTCCGACTTTTGGAACTGTTGTAAGATTTCACTATAGAAGCGAGCATGTGTGTTTCCAATGTAGCCTATGACCGCTCATCTTCTTAGAAACAAGCTTCAACAAGCTTCTATAGCGAGTTGATCTAGCACACAAAGATTATAGCTGCTCCAATGCAATAACCGTGGTCGACTGTGCTTGCGGAAGCCGCTGACTCATGCAAGCAAATTTGCAAATTTGCGTAAAGCTAAAGAGAAAGATTCGAAGGAATTCATGAGAGATCCAAGATGGCTCAACAAAAGCTAGAAAACCTAAGGAATCTGATGCAGACTTTGGACGATGCATGGAACGCAGGGCCGAAAAGCGAAAAGTGGAACATTTTTCGAGAGCGCCACACCGAGGACGTAGCAGTCTACTGGCCGGGTCAGCACGATCCGACTAGAGGAAGGCACAACCACGAAGAAGAATCCAAGGAATTCTTCAAAACTTTTCCGGACAATCATCTGATAAATCGGCCTTACAAGATTCTATTCTCGCAAGGGAACCATACCTGTTCTGTCGCAGATTTTTATGGCACTATGAAGGGGCCCATGAAAACTTCTGATGGCAAAGTACTACAGCCCACAGGCAAGAGCTTCCACGTAGAGTTCTGCACCGTTGCTACGTGGAACAACGACGGAGAAATTACTGAAGAAAGGCTCTTCTATGACCAAGTGGGACTCATGAAGCAGATTGGATTGATGTAACAAAAAATTGATAATTCGCACGGTTAGAAGTGTAAATTGACGATGCCCGATAGGATTCGCCAGAGTACAATAGAAATGAGACAGAATTTGTCGATAAGCTTCAATTCTACAAGTTCGAATCGATAAACACTTGATGGTTCGTCTCACAGGACTCCACCACGGTTCATGCGCGAGAAGGAAAAACAGTGGTTCCAGCATCATCACGATTGAAAACACGATTAATGGTCGGAATGTTAGGAGACCAAGGGTGTCTCTCCTTTTGGACGATGCATACCGTTACCTCTTGGTGGGCGCAGGGGCCGAGAATAAATAATGAAAGAAACGGATACAAGGATGCCGAACGAATGGTAATCAGGTATCTGGGAGAAGAGATTGCGGGAAAGATGCTGCCCGACCCTCTGAAAGTGAAGCACGTTGCGATTGAAGTGAGTCCGGAAAAAGTGCTATTATGCAACGTTTAGGGCCTTATAGCTCGATGCGCCCTAGCTTTTTGACGGAAATGTCCAAACGACGACTCGATTAATTCGTCGCTCAGACGAGGCTACTAATCATAGGATTGATTGTCAAAATTGAGGCATTCTTCTAAGCGATAGAATTTTCTTCCTTACCGTACGTCTTGAAACGCAGAATGAAACGGGCACGCTTGGGCAATTGATCCGATGTCACATAGTTACATGGCATGGAATGCGACGCGCTCTTCAAAAATTCAATTGGCTTTGAAGACGGAGAAAGACGCTCGCTGGCTTTGAGCAAGAGAGGAGGATGAGCGAATTGGTCCAAAAGCGAAACGCGACGGGAACCTCTGAGTAGGGGAACCAACATACGACCTGAAATTTGTCAGTCGCTTGCTACCTCTCTTAGCGCTTCTTGCGGCTTTCGTCCTTGATGTGGAGATATGCTCACCTCTCTCTCCCCTCCCCGGGATGGCTCGAGGTACAACGTGTGCATAGCTCAAGTAAGTTCTGTTCTATCGCCCTGTACGGTCTTCGGCAATATGGCAAACCCACTAAACGGAAAGCTGGTCACATTTGCGGCACGGGCAAGGTATTCATTTGCTCGTCGATCTTTTTTTGATGATGATAACGTCGTTCACGCCGAATTTTACAATTCATCTAGATTCAAGAACTTTTCAGGGAGTGGGCGTTCGGGATGCTCATCCTTACTATTGCCTCTCGGCCACGGAGCTGATTCTTTCTCGATCGATAGCCTAATTGGTTTGTACAACGCGAGAGATGAGCAAGCGGTGTGTAGCGGTTTGCAGCAGAATTTCAGGATACACGAGCGCATGAAAGTTGGCCAGCCGATATTGAGGGTAAAAGATCTAGACAGAATGCTGGCTTTCTACCAAGATATCTTTGGACTCCAGAGGAATCACAGAAAGCAGAGTAAAGAGGATAATGAAACTCTGGAGCTCGGATTCAAAGGAAGATTCAGCAACTCTGGTGATCCGCTCTTGGTTTTGAAGGACGATCCGAAAGCGAGAGAAGTTCCGCACAACTTTGCTGGGCTTTTTCACTTTGCTGTCCTAGTCCCCGATAGAAAGAGCCTTGCCCATGCTTATTCGGCCATTGAAAGAAACCGAGTGCATTTTGACGGGTTTGCTGATCATCTGGTCAGCGAGTCGGTCTATCTTCACGATCCGGAACTCAACGGGATCGAGATCTACAGGGATAGACCAAGGAGTGAATGGACTCGCGACAAGGAGGGCCATGTTCTGATGGACACTTTGCCGCTCGACTTGAGGGGTGTACTGGAAGAGT